>SLED01000092.1 GCA_007124945.1 Salinibacteraceae bacterium
AACGATGTGGACCTCGTGATGATGGCCACCCACGGGCGTACCGGGCTGACGCGGTTTGCACTTGGAAGCGTGGCGGAGAAAGTGCTACGTACTGTCCGATGCCCCATGCTCACGCGCAAGGCCTTTCCGGAGGTAGCACGGGAGCGCAGGCAACAAGAAATGGAGGCTGCAGCCGGGCAGGAGTAACGTTTCTGGAGATGCTCATTGAAAAACCGCCGGTCACACAAGATGGCCGGCGGTTTTTTGTGTATGGGGCTACGCCGTTTTCTGAGCGAGATGCCGCATCACGTCCCTGCTGGTGACGATTCCCACGAGCTCGCCGGTCTCCGCGAGCACCGGAAGGCTTGAGATACCTTCTTCCAGCAGTAGGCGCGTTGCTTCCTGAATGGGCTCGTCTGCTCCGATGCACACCGGGGCCTCTCGCATAAATTCGCGCGCCTGTCGCTCCAGCGTACGTACGTCGCGCTGCTCCTCAGAAGGCGTATTAACGAAGGGGCTCATCGAACGAAGCACATCCCGATCAGAGATAATGCCCACGAGTTTGCCATTCTCTTCCACTGGAACGTGCCGGAAGCCGTAGTTGCGAAGGTGTGATTCTACCTCCCAGAGTGTCATATCAGGGGTTACCGTGATCACGTCGGAGGTCATTATATCGCGGACAGTCATGGCGGTTGGGATCTGATTCGAAATATTTTCTATTG
Organism: Salinibacteraceae bacterium; assembly: GCA_007124945.1. Lineage (GTDB taxonomy): Bacteria > Bacteroidota > Rhodothermia > Rhodothermales > Salinibacteraceae > Tc-Br11-B2g6-7. The sequence continues at coordinate 702 of SLED01000092.1, forward strand.
TGCTCGCACCGTTAGGAAGGATTCGAAATCCTTGGCCGAGAGTACCGGGCATGAAGCGCGCGATATCACCCTCTCAGCTACGCTGCCCATCAGAAATCGTTTGACGCCCGTTTGTCCTCGTGTCGGCATTACGATCAGGTCGACGTCGTTTTCTTCAGCGTAATCTTCGATCTCAACTGCGGGGTTGCCGGAGAGGATCTCGTACGTAGCCTCGGTGCTCGTTTCCCCGGCGTACTCACGCAATTTCTGTTGGATGTTGTGCCGTACTTCTTTTGTCACAAAGGCCGACGGGGAGATCCCATAGATGTCCGGTACGCTGAAGAACTCGATTGCGTGGACGAGGGTGAGGGATGCTCCGAGTTCATCAGCAAGTTCATCAGCGTAGCGCACGGCTCCTTTGGCACGCTCTGAGAAATCAACCGGTACGAGAATGTTGCGCACCGCCGCGGGGGTAACCCCGTGGTTCGGCCGGATGGTGAGCACGGGACACGGGGCCAGCCGTACCACCTCCGTGGCCACACTGCCCAGCAGCGCCTTTCTCATCCCGCGCCGGCCGTGGGTTCCCATGATAATCAGGTCGATATCGTTTTGGTCGGCATAGGTTAAGATAGCCGGGGCCGGCGCAGCATCGCGGATTACCTCATGGGTGATCCTGACGTCCTCTGGGTCATAGCCGGAGGTCTGGATCGTCTCGGTCGCCCGCTGTTGAAGTCGCGAGCGTAGTTTGTCTCGTGTTGAAGCCCGGTTTTCCGGGGGGTTGAACTGCTCGGTTTCAAGTACATCGGCATAGAGCGTATGCACTTCGGCGCCGGTGGTGCGAGCGAGCGCAAGCGCAAACGTAAGCGCCGGATCAGAGCCGGATGAGAAATCTCGAGCAACAAGTATCTGTTGTAATCTGGCCATAGGAGGCAGGGTGCTGGTTCGCAGTTGAATGGCATAATACGATGATCAACGCGCCGCAGATGAACGTGAGCGGAGCAGTCGGTTGTCCGCCTCGGCCCGAAACGAGTGTGCGTGATTTCCCTACGTCGTTCCTATCCGTGTGCCCGCGCATCCACGGGATGAGTGGAAGTAGTTCCGTTCGGAGAAAGCAGCACGTACCGGTCTTGTGTACCCATCGTTACGCAGGCGTGGTTGGGGATGAGTTGCACGCGGTCACCTACAGCAAATGGCGCGTCGCCGTTCACCTGCAGCCACCCATGCTCTTCAGACAGGCCCACAACCTCAGCTCGCGCGGCAGGCTTGCGACTCCGCACATCCCGCAGTAGCAGTCCGTAGCCCTTTGTGAGGTGCCCGGTGTCGCTGGTAATCACCTTTTTTCCGGCATCGACGTACAGGCGTGTCTGTTGGTTTTCGGTTTTCCGGCTGATAACCGTGGCGAGCACCGTCAGCGCACAATCGTCCAGTGCGGCGGCCCGCAGGCTAACCTGGGTGGCGTCATAGAACACATAGTTGCCGGGGCGGATTTCCGTTATGGAGAACCCGGCGTCCGAGGTGTTTTCGAAGGCTGCCATTGTAGGGGTGGAGCCGATGCTGATTGCAAACTCGCCGGGTGATGCTTCCGCTATGCCCGCCTCGCGGAGGCGGTTGGCGAGAGTTAGCATCCGGTCGCGCTCCGCCGTGGCACAGCGCCGAAGCGCGGCTTCGGCCGTCTCATGGGCTGCCGGTCCATGGTAGGCCTGCCCGGCATGGGTGAGGATGCCACGTAGTTGAAGGCCTTTCTGCTTCGTGATAAGCCGGGCAAGATCGATGGCTGCATCACCGTCCCATGCTACACCACAGCGCCCATGGCCTACGTCTACCTCCATGAGCACATTCGCAGAGTGGCCATTGCGCTCGTAAAACGTAGCCGCCTGTTTCATGCCGGCTGCGGTGTCCACGCAGAACGAGATCTCCACGCTGTCCATAAGCTGGAGGACACGCTCATGCTTATCCCGCCCGACCACAGCATAAGCAATGCGGATATCATTGAAGCCGGCTTCAGCAAAGATTTCTGCCTCACGTACCGTAGCGACTGTTATCCCGCGTGCTCCAGCCTCGCGTTGTTGCTCCGCAATAGCGACCGATTTATGCGTTTTAATATGCGGCCGGAGCGTCACATTCTGCTCATCGGCCAGTGATTGCATGCGCTTGATGTTTCGATTGAGGCGCTGGGCATCCACCACCAGCGCAGGCGTTGAGTGATCGGCAAGTGTCATGAGAGGGGAGGGCTCGAGGGCTGGCAACGGGTGGCGTGCGACGATGTCATCCCAAGATAATGACGTCAGAGGGGAGTTGCGAGGAGCTCCGCGCTTGGGCGTGCGGGCGAGAGGGCGCATGGGCGTGACTTACTAATTGGGAGTAGAGTGGTGTTGGGGAATCGAGGACAGGAGGAAACGAGGAATCGAGGAATCGAGGAAAGGAGGAAACGAGGAATCGAAGGTATCTCCAACACTTACCCCAACCAGTCATCCTCGACTTGATCGAGGATCCATCCAACAAATCACGCGACATCCATCGACTCCCCGAATAGAGCCGACAATACAAAGTGAACTTACCACCTGCCGGGACGCGGGTACACCGGCGCAATCAAATTCACAAGTCTTCGTACCGACCTTCAATTTCCTCAACTACCTCCGAAAGCGGCCGCCCCTGAAGCACCAAAATAGCGGCTTCCTGGTGAGCAGTAAGTTCTTGATGTGCAAGCGGCTCAATCCATTCAAGATGATCCCGAACGGTTCGGAGGTGGCCCTGCCGCTGCCAGTCTGCCACCTTCATGCTCATGTCCGCGTAGGTGTCCTGAAGCGTGTAGGCTACAGAGAGTAGCTCAATCGTATCGAAGTCCATGTTGGAGAGCGTTCCGCTTGCGCGTGCCGCTTCGTAGGCTCCGCTCGTAAAGAAGTAGGGAAAGATAGAAGCAAATCCGAGCGTGTCGGGTGCAAGTGCCGCGTCTGGACCGTGGCTATCCATCAACACGCTCAGCGTGTCTCTAAACTCTGCGTAGTACGCCAGCCGCTGCTCATTGACGCGGTTGTTCGTCTCCAACTCGCGGATGAGACTCTGTTTCGCGCTCTCCACCGCATCAGCCTCTGCACGGTTCACGCGCCACTCGTTGAGCGCAAACCCCAGCACCACGCTGAGCATAATCGCCACCATCTCAATCGCCAGGACGCCCCACGAGATGTTTTCGCGCTTGAATAACGGCATAGGCTTCCCTTTTTGTGTTCTGATACACTGCCTGAAGGTGTAATGTATCACAAACGTCGATTAAATTCCTCTCGACCGCAGGTAAGGGTCCGGAAAGGTAGCACCGCGCTTGCCCCGGAGAGATACAGCCGTAGCGCCAGTCCACCCGAAGCATATCGACAGCCGCCCCAACCCTACCGCACGCTGCGGTAGCCGCCTTCGATACCGTGGGGGGAGAGGACGAGTTGCCACACCTGGTTGCGGCGGGCACGCATGGAGCCGGCGCTCTGGAGCAGATAATAGCGCCACATCCGCCGGAAACGTTCGTCGTAGTTGTCGGCGATCTCGTCCCAGTGCTCCTCAAAGTTGCGCGCCCAGGCCATCAACGTGCGGTCGTAGTCGGCGCCGAAGTTGTGCCAGTCCTCCACCACAAAGCGGCCTTCGAGCGCGTCTCCGATCTGCCGAACTGAGGGAATGTTGCCTTTCGGGAAGATATATTTCTCGATCCACGGCTCGGTGATCGTCTCCGTCTTGTGGCGCCCGATGGTATGAAGCATCGAGAGGCCATCATCGACCAGGCACCGGCGCACCACGTCCATGTACGTCTCGTAATTCTTGTAGCCCACGTGCTCGAACATGCCGATCGACACCACGCGATCGAACCGCTCGTGCACCTCGCGATAATCCTTCAGTGCGATGGTGATTGGCCAGCCCTCGCATCGCTCCCGTGCCAGTGATGCCTGCTCCTCCGAGATGGTCACGCCCATCACCTCCACGCCGTATTTCTCCGCGGCGTACAGGGCAAAACCGCCCCATCCACATCCGATATCCAGCACGCGCATATCCGGCTCCAGCAGGAGCTTCCGGCAGATGAGGTCGAGCTTGGCCTCCTGCGCTTCCTCCAGCGTTTCGGCATTGCGCCAGTAGCCGCAGCTGTAAATCATCCGGTCATCAAGCATGCGGATGAAAAGGTCGTTACCGCGGTCGTAATGTACCTCACCCACCTCACGCGAGCGCGAGAGGCTCTGCAGGTTTAGCACCTTCGCCCGAGCCACATTCCAGACGTGCCGCCACGACCACTTGAAGTCGGCTTCCATATCCGTGCGAAGTAGCCGAAAGAAAAACTCGTCGAGCGCCTCACAATCCCACCAGCCGTCCATGTATGTTTCGCCGGCGCCCAGCGATCCCTCCGACAGCACGCGCTTGTAGAAGCGATCGTCGTGCACCTGGATATCCCACGGCCGATCTCCCTGCACGCGAATGCCTGCAGGCTTCAGCAGCTCCTCCACAGTCTGCCGATCACCAGACGCCTTCTTCTCTGCAGTCGTCGACATAGCCACCTCGCAGCTATTCTCGGAATACGGGTTTTCTGTCTCCTCCACAAAATATACACAAAAGGATGCGCTTCTACCCAATGACCCATATTGCAGGTCGGGGGATGGGAAAACCGTGTGCATTGCCTGCCGGGGGGCTTTACCGGAAGCGCGGGAATCCCTATGTTGGGCGCCGTTTTGTCTTCGCCCCGGGCGGAGTCCGTTGTCTTTTTGAGGGATGGACCATCTGTGCATGACCACGTCTGTATCGCCGCTTCCTGGCATTTCGCTGGCCCCCAATTTCTCTCTTCGCGAGGGGCAGGCCGTTTTTCTACAGAAACTGAGCAGAGCGTTTGAACGTGGCGAGCGCAGCCACCTCGGCGTGTTTGTGCCGGGGTACGGGAAGACCCTCACCGCCCTGGCGTCTTTTCTGGTGGCACGGGCACAGGGCGTGTGTGATCGGCTCGTGGTGTTTGTGCCGCGCGGCAACCTGCGCGATCAATACGCCGACGCCGAGGAGCTCGCGCAGATGCTTCGCTGGCTGGGCGGTCCGCCGCTGCCGTTTTGCGTGGCCGACCGCAGCGAGGTGTTCGTCAAAAACCCGGACATCCCCATTCTTGTCGCCACCTATCAGTACGCCTGTGGGCAGACGGGTAACCGTGCGCTCAAGCGCTACTGCAAGGCCGGTCGGCCGCTCTTCGTGCTGGATGAAATCCATCACCTGCCGGAGGAGGGCGCCTGGTCTGACGCCGTGGCGCAGTTGCCGCACACCGCGCTCGTGGGGCTATCGGGCACGCCCCTCCGCGCCGATGGCAAACCCCTCTTCGGGGTGCCGCACGAGGTGGTGCAGCACGACGACGGCACGAAGGAGCATCTGTACGAAGCGCTGCACGAGGTGAGCCTGCGGGATGCTCACGCAGAAGGCGAGATTCTCAAGCGCATCGAGGCGCACGTGGTCGATTACGAGATCACGATGGTGGAAGAGGATTCGGGCCGGCAGGTGCAGTGCACGTTGGCGGAGCTGAAGGACGAAATCACGCGGGAGGATGTAGACATCGACCGGTACTTCGCCCGGCGCCATCTGCGCTTTCATGATGTGTACCTGGAGACGCTGCTCGGTCCGGCCATCGCTCGGCTGCAATCGAAACGCGCACAGCACAAAGGAGCGCATGGGCGCGACGTGCGGAACCATCAGCTGTTGGTTATTTGCATGAGCAACCGGCACGCGGCCGATGTGCTCGACTTCATCGAGCGGCGCTACAGCTGGTTCTCGGCCACGCGCATCGGGCAGGATGTGCCGGAGCAAGCGCGCGAGGACCGGCTGGAGGCCTACCGCAGCGGCGCCGTCGACATCATGGTGCAGGTGGATATGATCGGGGAGGGTACCGACATCAAAACGATAAGCGTGATTGCGAAGCTCGATCTCGTGGCGGCTCGCTCGAAGTGCTTGCAGCAGATCTTCCGCGGGATGCGCTACTTCGCGCCGTGGAGTGAAGAGGCGAACGTCTGCGATGTGTTTGCATCGGGGGATCTGGGGGTGTCCGACACGCTCGACTGGATGACGCGCGAGGTGCAGGCCGGGATGGGCGCGCGTGTGAGCGATCAGGAGCGGACCTCACCGGAAAAAGCCACGGAGCCAACCGAGCGCTCCTCGTGGTCGATGACGCAGGTGAGCGAGCGGCAGGTGGAGACGCACCGTCTGGAGCTGGAGCACACCGGTCGCATGCGTGTGCGCCGCGGCACGTACGAGCACAGCTCGCCAGAAGCCATGGATATGAAGGCGCAGGAAGAGCGCCTGCGTAAGGAGTGCGCAGAACTGGCCACCGAACTCGCCTACACGCTGCAAGACCGCGGCCAGCGCATCCACATTCGTGATATCCACGCCCGGGCCAAGCAGCGGTTTGGCAAGGCGCAGGCCGGGATGAGCCTGCGTTTGCTTCAGCAGAAAAAGCGCTGGCTGAAGCGATGTGCTCAGCTGAAGCGGCTGGTGTGACCCCGGTCCGGGGTTCGTACACGGGCGGGATATCACCCTTACCGGCCATGACGGAAAATCTACCACAACAATGTCGAGGACTCCCCTACGCACATATCGGCGTGGATTGCGTACATACCTGTCAGCGAGATAGCCAAGCGCATTTCCACCGACACAGCCTACAAATCCATGCTTACGATACGGCGCATTCTTTTCGCATTTGACTTTTCAGAAGGATCGACGCAGGCGTTTCCGCAGGCCGTATTCCTGGCCCAAAAGCACGGTGCCGAGCTGCACATCGTACACGTTTCGGCCGATGATGCAGAAGGGTCTTTCCCGATTGCTACGAAGGATCTGGCAGAATGGCTCGCCGGTGACGCAGAACTGGACGATCTTCCCATCGTGCAGGAGCAGCGTTCTGGTAGCAAGCCAGGCAACGAGCTCCGCTCGTATGTGGAAGAGGAAGAGATCGATCTCGTGGTGATGGGGACCCATGGACGCTCGGGTACGGATCGACTGCTCTTTGGCAGCGTTGCGGAAGAAGTGGTGCGAGAAGTCCCGTGCCCCGTCCTGACGGTTCGTTCGGGGCCGGAGAAGTCGATTGAGAAAGAAATTTCGCGCGTACTGGTGCCGGTGGACTTTTCGGATGTTTCGAGGGGTACCGTCTCGCACGCGGCTCATCTTGCCGAGGCGTACGGGGCGGAGCTTCATCTCTTCCACGTAATTGAGGTCCCGGAGCATCCGCCAGCGAATATGCGGCCGGAGAACTTCCCCGAAAAGGCTGTCCTTGATCAGGCGAAATACGATCTCGAAAAGCTGGCGTCCGAGCTGGAGCTAAAGGATTTTGAGGTTGCAGCCCAGGGCGGCGATCCATCGAAGCAAACGCTGGCTCACATAGATTCTGGCGACATCGATCTTGTCGTGATCGCTTCGAAGGGGCGCACGGGATTGGATCGTATGCTGATAGGCAGCGTGGCCGACGATCTGCTTCGCAAGTGCCCGGTGCCGGTTTTCACGGTGAAGCCGGGAGGCAGGTCCCTTTTGCCTGGCGAGAAAGGAGCAGCCGAGGCGGCGTCTGCATAGCCGTCGGCACCTACAACCGCTCAATGCGCCGTATTTCGATGATCGGGCCGGTTAGTTCTCGGCTCTCCACGCCACTGCGTACCAGCGCGTGTACAGCTACGCGCTGACCATCCTCCTTGAACGCCTCCGGTAGGTTCTCGGGCTCGTAGATTTTGCTGCCAGTGTCTATGGCCCAGAAGCCCTCGTCGTAGTCGTAGTACCACACCGTGCCTTCGAGCTGAACCGTGTCGGTGGTGTCACCAAGCACGAGCACGTCCCCGTCCACGTCATTCGTCGGGCCCGCACAAGCGGCGGCGGCAAGGAGAACCGCGGCAAGCACTATGTGAAGTGATCTGGTCATTCTCCCGGAGATGCAGGACTACGACAACTCTACAGTTCGTATAGCCGCCCTTTACGGCGCGTTGGTATCAAAGATACACGCAACTGGCGTTTCCCCACTAAACCCTATCTCATGAAACGTCTCTACGTTTTTTGCCGAGCGTAAGGGGTATTGGTAATGGTATATTTACCGTGTCGTAATCGAACCCTAAAATAGGGGCAGTAGCATTGGGGCGTATGTTCTTCTCACCCCACCCCGCACCAATTCCATGTACCGACCGCTACTGTACGCGGCGGGGCTGCTGCTGATAGGCCTTCTGGCCGTTCCGGCGCCCCCCACCCACGCCCAATCCACTGACACGCAAATCACAGGCACCGTAACGGACGACGCCGGTGAGTTGCTGCCCGGCGCTACCGTCACCGTGCGCAACGAATCAACCGGCTTCGAAACCGGCACCGCGACCAACACCGACGGCCGGTTCACCCTTCGGCAACTGCCGCTCGGCGGGCCGTACGTGCTCACGGCCTCCTTTGTAGGCTTTGAGCCGGAGCAGGTCACCGGCATTGAGCTCAACCTGGGCGACCGCCGCTCCTTCGAAATTGCGCTCTCCGAATCAGCGAGCGAACTGGACGAGGTAGTGGTCAGCGCAGACAACCTGCGTTCCCGCTACGAGCGGCTCGGCAGCACGACGGCAATCTCCCAGCGTGACATGCAGTCGCTGCCGACGCAAGACCGCAACTTCACCAACCTGATGGCGCTCTCGCCACAGTCGGGGCGCGGGCTTAACTTTGCCGGCCAGCGCAACATCGCCACCAACTTCACCATCGACGGGATGAACGCCCGGGGCAACCGCACGGGCGGCGAGCAGGGCCGAGGACCGTTCAGCATCTCTATGGAAGCCCTGCGCGAGTTCGAGGTGCACACCCACAACTACGACGTGACGATCGGGCGGCAGGCCGGCGGCGGGATTAATGCAGCCACCCGCTCGGGAACGAATGAGTGGCAGGCCGGCGGCTTCAGCTACCTGCGCCACAACGCGCTCACGGCGGGCACCGACTTCCGCGGCCGCTCCATCGACGATCAGTTCTCAAACGTGCAGTGGGGCTTTACCGCGAGCGGGCCCATCGTGCGCGACCGCGCCCACTTCTTCGTGGCGTTCGACCGGCAGGATGCACAGCGGCCCATCGATGTGATCGACCTCAACTCACCGGACGACGAGATTTCGAACAACCTCTCACAGGCCAACATGGCGCGCCTGATTGAGATCGGACGGGAGCAGTATGGTCTGGGCAGTGGCGATCAGGTTGGCACGTTCACACAGGACGGCGTGCAAAATTCGGCCTTTGCCCGGCTGGACTGGCAATTAAATGCCAATCATCGGCTGACGCTCGTTAACAATCTCACCCACTTCACCTCCAACCTGGTGTCCGGAGGCGACCGTCTCGCGCTGCTGGAGTCGCGCCCCAATCGCTACTCGCTGGTGAACACGACGCGCCTGGCGCTCCGCTCGCAGCTCGCCGATAATCTGCTGAACGTAGCCCAGTTCCAGGTAAACTATTCAGACGACGAAGCGCGGCAGGACATCGGCCGTGTGCCGCGAATTTTTGTTGGGGTAGAGTCGGAACTGCCGGATGGTTCCACCGGGCGTCGTGACATTCAGATGGGCGGGCACCGGTGGTCGCCCAACTACTCGAACGAGCGCAATGTGCAGTTTACCAACACGGCGTATCTGGCGCAGGGCAACACCACCTATACGTTCGGCGCGGATATCCTCGCCTCCTACCACGACGTCTGGATCTCCAGTGAGCAGTTCGGGCTGTTTGAGTTCAACAGCCTCGAGGATTTCGAGAACATGAATCCGTTCCGCTACTCCCGCCTCACGCCCCTACAGGATGACGTGCCAGGCCAGCAGTTCTGGGCGATGGACGCGGGCATCTTCGGGCAGGTGGAGTTTCAGCCCCACGACGATGTGGACCTGATGCTGGGCCTCCGCTACGATATCCATGCGCTCCTGAACGAGCCGGACCGCAATGACCTCGTGGCGGATCGCTTCGGGTTTGATACCAGCAATCAGCCGCTCGACCTCACCAACCTGCAGCCGCGCACGCAGCTCACGTGGAACGTGGGTGGCGCCGATCGCGACATCGTGCGCTTTGGGGCGGGGGGCTTCTCGTCCTTCAACAATTACTACGCCTACATCACGAACTTCCTCTACAGCGGCAACGAGCTGGGCTCGGTGGTGCTGACGGGGGATGACGTGCCGACGCCCGACTTCGACGCCTACCGCGCCGATGCGAGCAACATTCCGGGCATACCCGCCGGGTTTGATCAGCCGCCCTCGCTGATTGCTTTTGCCGGCGATGAGGCGCGCACCCCGTACACCTTCAAGGGTAACCTTTCCTACCACCGCTTCCTGACGGACAACTTCCGCCTCGGGGCCAACGTGACGGGAGCCTACACCTTCAACAACTACCACTACTTCGACCGCAACCTGCAGCAGTTTTTCTCGGTGGATCCGGACAACCGGCCCGTGTTCGTCCCTGCGGAGAGCATCGATGCCAACGGCAACACCACCTACACTGCCGGGCGGCAGCACGAGGAGTTTGAGCAGGTGCTGGAGATGGTTTCCGAAGGGAAGTCGCGTCAGTACGGGTTCACGCTGGAAGGTGATTATGCTTTTCAGGCGGGCGGCCAGGTCTCAGCCGCTTACACGTGGAACCGCACGGAAGAAAACACACCGTACAACGGCAACAACGCCATCTCCGCGCTGAATACGCGTGTGCAGGGCGATCCGCGCGAGCTGGAGTGGGCGCCGGCGTCCAACGACTTCCGCCACAAAGTAGTGCTGCGTGGGAGCCTGCCGGAGGTCTTTGGCTTCCAACTGAGCGGCAGCTATGTGGGCATTAGTGGCGCGCCCATCAACGTGGTCGTGAACCGCGACATCATGGGCACGAGCACGTCCGGCGATGAGCTGGCGTTCATCTTTGACCCGGACGACCCGGCCACGCCCGCCAACGTTGCGGAAGGGATGCGTACGGTGCTGGCGAACGCGGACGACAACTTCGCAGACTATCTCCGCGACAACCTGGGCTCACGGGCGGAGCGCAATGCCCTGAACAACCCCTTCAGCGGGCAGCTGAACCTGCGCCTCAGCCGGGAATTCCCCCTGCCGACGGGGCAGCGAGTGGATGTGATGTTCGATATCTTTAACGTGATGAACATCTTCAACAACGAATGGGGCGCCACCTCGCGCTTCAGCACCAACCAGACGCTGCTGAACGTGACGGGCTTCGACCAGGACACGCAGCAGTACGAGTACCGTGTGAACGAGAACTTCGGACAGGTAAACCGGAGTGGCACGCCGTACCAGATCCAACTCGGCGCGCGACTGCGCTTCTGATGGGTTGCATCCTGCAGCATTGAATCGGCGGCGGGGCTTTCTTTGGGAGGCTCCGTCGCCGGTATTTTGCGGGCGGCACTCGGGTTTGACTTGGCGTTGCTGGATTTCCTGGGCTTCCGGAATTCCCCCTCTCTCTGGCTCTCTCCCGCCAGGGGAGAGAGGATTCTGAGTGTGGGCTCTGGACTTCGTTCCATCTGCAAAAGTTTTTTATTCCTTATGCAGGAAAAAGTTAGGATGAGAAGCCACGTCACTCGCACATGCGTCACCCCTGAGCCTAATTCTCACTAACTCAACAAAGCACGCAAGCAGATGGGACGCAGTGTGCGGCGCCTCAATCGTTCGAGCAGGATGCATGATCGGCAATGCACACTCGGCGCCGGGAGGGCACCCAATGGCATCGTGCCTGAGACGGGCGCGCCGGGGCATGCCTGAGAGAATTATGGCACCCCTGCCCCCACGAAAGTCCCTTCTCCCCTCGCGGGAGAAGGTCAGGATGAGGGGGCCGCGTAACGCAAACTGCTTTAGTCGAGGCCCCCTTGATGTTCCTTGCGATCTATGCCAACGGCGCTAAACAAACCTGGCACGCCCCCTTTCTTTTCATCTGACAGCTTTCCTATGCGCTACCTTTTCGTTGTTCTTCTGTCCTTTCTGCTGTGGGTCCCCACCGGGCACGCGCAAGAAGCGCCACCGGCCGACCGTGTCATTTTGATCTCCATCGACGGCTTCCGGCCTGACTTCTATCTGGAGCCGCACCGTCCGGCGCCGATGCTGCAGCAGATGGCACGGGAGGGGGCGCATGCGAAAGGCGTGCGGGGCGTCTTTCCGTCGGTGACGTATCCTTCGCACACAACACTCGTCACCGGCGCCCGCCCGGCCAATCACGGTATTCTCCTCAACCGCGACCCCGAGGACGGCTGGAATTTCTTTTACGACGATATCACGACGACCACGCTCTGGGGCCTGGTGAAGGACCACGGCGGCACGACCGCCAATGTGGGCTGGCCCGTGACGGTGGGGGCCCCGATCGACTTTAATGTGGTGATCTCCGGCGCGCTCTCAAACAGCGATCTCTCGGACGACCCCATCCGCGACCTGACCACACCGGAGGGGCTCTTTGAGGAGCTGGAGCGGGAGGCCACGGGGCGGCTGGACGCAGGCTACGACCTCAGCAACAGCAACTTGGCCAAGGAAGGGCGTGTGGCGGAGATGGCCAGCTACCTTATCGCCGAGCATGCGCCGCAGCTGCTGACCGTGGCCCTGCAGGTGACGGACTCGTTTCAGCACCGCTACGGTCGCGAGGCGCCCGAGGTTGACCGCGCGCTTGTAGCCGCCGACCGTGCGGTTGCTCGCATCATGGAGGAGTTGGAACGGCACGATTTACTGGACCGCACCGCCTTCGTCATCAGCGGTGACCACGGCTTCTCCGATATTCATTTGCGGGTGCAGCCGAATGCCTGGCTCGCCGACGCCGGGCTCTTCAACGAGACCGACCCGCAATCCTCCCGTGCACGCTTCGAGACGAGTGGCGGCGCAGCGTTCCTGTACCTGGCCGACCCGGAGGATACCGAAGCTGTCGACACGATCACCCAACTTCTCGACACGCTCCCACCCCAGGAGGCGCGCTGGATCCGTGTACTTGACCGCGACTTCCTGGACGAGGAGCGCGCCCACCCGACCGCACCTCTGGCCCTTTCTGCAGTAGACGGTGTTACGTTTGGCGGAGGAATAGAGGGCGGTCCGCTGGGGCCCGCATCCGGCGGTACGCATGGCCACCTCCCTGACTTCGGCGATATGCACACGGGTCTCGTCCTATGGGGCTCGGGTGTGCGCGCCGGTTCGGTAGCGCCACTCGTCGGCATGGAAGATATTGCGCCCACCGTAGCCTATCTCCTCGGCCTTACGCTTGATGCACCGGACGGCACCGTGCTGCGGGGGTTGGTGGAGTGAGAGGCACCGGAAAGGTGGAGCGAGGAGTCGAAGATGACTTTTTTGGTAGGGTGAAGGCGTATGTGAAGGGCGGAGACATTAAGCGGGCAGAAAGTACCCGGTTTAGCGGTAGGCGCGCGAAACGATGCAAACGTTGGGGCACGCGGCCGCGTGCCCTTACTCGGGTATGATGTCCAGAGTGGAGGGCGACAGGCTGCCCCTGTTGCCAAAGAAACAAGCAGGCTTCTCCGAACGTCGCGCGATCCGTGTGCGTACGATGGACGCCTTTCACAATTGTCGATGTGTATGCAAGCAACCACCACACCCAAGCAAGAACAGCCCACTGCGCAAGAGCAGCAGCCTGTGGAGCGTGAGCGGCCGAAAGGCTACCGCAGGGGCGTCGTGTTCGTCACCCTCGCGTTCGTCGGGATGATGGTGGGCGGCGTGCTCACGTGGTTTGACGGCCCACCGCTCCTGGCGTGGCTCTCTTTTGCTATAGCTTATGTGTTTGGCGGTTGGGAGGGGGTGAAAGCCAGCGTGGCATCGTTGCGCAAGGGCGTCATCGACATCGATATTTTGATGGTGCTGGCCGCCCTCGGGGCGCTGGTCGTGAACGCTCCGTTCGAAGGGGCGATGCTACTGTTTCTGTTTTCGCTATCAAATGTGCTGCAGGACTATGCCCTCGGCCGCTCGCGCCGGGCCATAGAAGAGCTGATGGCGCTTCGGCCCGAGGAGGCGGAGGTGCTGCGCGACGACGGCACCACCGAAACGCAGCCGTTGGAGGCCGTTGATGTGGGCGACGTGGTGCGCGTCCGGCCCGGTGGCAGCATCCCGCTGGATGGCATGGTGGTAGATGGCCATAGCTCCGTCGATCAGTCGTCGGTGACGGGCGAGTCGGTGCCCGTGGAGAAAACACCCGGCGATGAAGTCTATGCGGGGACTGTAAACGATACCGGCAGCCTCGACATCAGGGTCACCAAAACCGTACACGAGTCCACGCTTGCACGGATGATTGCGCTGGTGGAGGAGGCGCAGAGCGAGCGGGCGCCGACGCAGCGCCTGCTGGAGCGCATCGAGCAGCCGTACGCGATTGGTGTGCTCGTGGCCACGGCGCTGTTCGTGGTCGTGCCCATCAGTCTCTGGGGCGAGGCGTTCGACGCAGCGTTCTACCGAGCGATGACGCTGATGGTGGCGGCCTCGCCCTGCGCGCTCATCATCTCCACGCCGGCGGCCGTGCTCTCAGCCATTGCCGGTGGCGCGCGGCGGGGCATCCTCTACAAGGGCGGCGCCTACGTGGAGGCCACGGCGGAGGTGCGGGCGGTAGCATTCGATAAAACCGGCACGCTCACCACGGGCGACACGGAGTTGACGGCGTATGGCGTGCGCAAAGGAGCTCAAATCGACGGGCGATCCGCCACGGACGCCGATCTGCTCCGCCTCGCCGCGGCCGTGCAGCAGCGCTCAGAGCACCATCTTGCGAAGGCTACCGTGGATGCGGCTACCGCCGAAGAGCTCGACGTTCCTTCAGCCACGGATTTTCAGGCGGAGGTTGGCAAGGGCGTGCGCGCTGTGGTCGAGGGGGGCACCCTCCACATCGGCAACCCGCGGTACTTCGCGCAGCCCCGCTTTAATGGGGTGCGCGTCGAGGGATTGCAGTCAACACAAGAAGCCGCGGCCGAGCGGCAGGCGGAAGGATTGACCGTCGTGCTCGTTGCGCGCGAAACCGACGGGCACCTGCAGGTTCTCGGGTGGATGGGTTTTGCTGATCAGTTGCGCCCCGGTGCGCGGGAGATGATTGAGGATCTGCGCGCGCTGGGCGTGGAGCACATCGTCATGCTGACGGGCGATAACGAGCGCGTGGCGCGGGCCATCGCTGAGGAGGCGGGCGTTGACGCCTTTCACGCGGAGCTGCTGCCGGAGGACAAGGTGGCGCTGCTGCAGGAGCTACAGGACCGCTACGGCCATGTGGCGATGGTGGGGGACGGCGTGAACGACGCGCCGGCCCTCGCGGCTGCCTCGGTGGGTATCGCGATGGGGGGAGCTGGGACCGACGTAGCGCTGGAAACCGCCGATATCGTGCTCATGGCAGATGCGCTCGACAAAGTGCCGTACGCCCTCGGCATGGGCCGCGCCACCCGCCGCACGCTCTACGCCAACTTCACCATCGCCTTCGGCGCCATCGCCATCATGGTCATCGCCATCCTGTGGACGGGCCTACCGCTCCCGGTCGCCGTCATCGGCCACGAAGGCTCCACCGTGCTCGTGGTGCTGAATGGGCTGCGGTTGCTGGGGTTTAGTGGGTGAGGATGAACGCGTGAGTTGTCTGGATCAAAGGATTATGGGGACAAACAGAAAGGATCATGTTAGTAAGATTCGCGTCTTACCATTGTCCTTCGAATAGAAACTCTCGAAAATTGGCCAGAACGCGTATGTCAAGCAAAGGCCAGGTCGTTATCCCGAAGCAGGTTCGGGAAGCGAGAGGCTGGGAGGCCGGTCAGGCTTTTGAGCTGGTAGACGAGGGGGAGGGTGTACGCCTTCAGCCCATTCCCAATTTCTCGCCGACTACCGTCGACGAGGTAGCCGGGTGCCTCGCATATGATGGTGCCCCTGTACCGGTCGAACATCTCCACGGAGGCCGGGCACTCCGCGAGCGCATGCGTTCATCGGATGAGAACACATGACTGCAATCGACCCGAACGTAATCATCCGTTTTCTCACGCAGGACGATGAAGCGCAGGCATTGCGCGCAACGGAGGTGCTCAGCGGCAGCAATTGTTTTGTGCCGGTAACCGTGCTGCTGGAGTCGGTCTGGGTGCTGGAGAGTATCTACGGCTTTGCACCAGCCCGCGTGCATGCGGCCATGGAAGCCTTGCTGGGGCTGCCGAACCTGTCGGTAGGCGCATCGGCAGCGGTCCGGTTAGCGCTCAAATGGTACGCGGAAGGGATGGATTTTGCTGATGCGCTGCACCTGGCCCTCTCTCAGCCTTCCAGCCGAATGGTCACGTTTGATGAGGCGTTTATCCGAGCAGCTGAGGGGAAAGGCCGATGCGCGGTTGGAAAGCCTGGTTGACGGTGCTTCGCTCTTGGTGCTTGCTGGTTCAAAAAGCCGCTCATTCTCTTTGAGCAACACCCAACCGCTCCCTTGAGGACACGAGCGTAGCGACTCACGACCAGCGGGAATAGACTGTCGCGGAAGGGGGGGGGCGGAGGTCATGCCTGTGGTGCTGGGGGTGTTATACCGTCGTGTCGGATGGCGAAAAGTCGCCGATCTCAACCCCTGGCTTGACACCCTCCGGCGCGCGAGGCACGGCACCTCCCTCCGAGGGAGGGGTTCATCGGTGCCTGCTGATTCGAGAAGTTGCTCATCCTGGGCTTTCCCCATTTTGAGCAACACCCAACCGCCCCCTTGGGGAAGCGAGCGGTCCCTACGCCGGCGCCGCCCTCTGCTGTGCGACAAAACCCTCGAACGCGGGCTTGAGCGTCGTCTGTATGAAGGTGTCAAGCGTTGTCTCGGTGGTGGAAGCTGGCGTGCGGGGTTCGGCGCGGTAGTCGGTGCCGAGGCGCTCCAGTCCGGCGACCATCGCCTGATAGTCGGCCGCCACGCCGGGCGTCGCGCCCATCGCCTGCTGCAGCGCACCGGCAACGGCTTCCGGCGGCACCTGCTGGTACCGGAGCTGCCGTCCCAGCCCTGCCGAGAGGCTGCGGGCGACGTCAGCCATGGAGACATCGGCCGGGCCGTGGATGCCAGCAGTGTGGTGCCCCGTCCAGTCTGGGTCGTTAATCCACCGAGCGGCCACTTCGGCGACATCGCGCACCGCTACCATCGGAATCTGCAGGTCGGAAGAGAAACCTCCATACACCACATTTTCTGCCGCGATAGTCGGTAGCGCCCCGAAGTGATTCTCCATGAAGTACCCTGCGCGCAGATGCACCACGTGCCGTCCCGCCTTCTCCAGCATCTGTTCCACTTGCCCGAGCGCGGAGATCGGCCCAAGACCCTCCCGGTGCGCGCCGCCGCTCGATACGAAGACAACCCGCGTCTCGGGTACTTCGGCAAGTGCCTCGCTGAAAACGCCGCCCACCTCGTGGTACCAGTCCGTCAAGCTGACCTTGTCCACCACAAACGGGATGCAGAAAAACGCGGTGTGGACGTTGGCAACGGCCTTCCGGACCGCGCCGGGGTCAGCCAGGTCACCGGTGACGACTTCTGCCTCAGAGGCCGCGCCGTCGGGCAGTGTAGCGGGGTCGCGCACAAACAGGCGAAGCGGGTGCTCACCGCCGCGCAATTGCTTGAAAAGGTGCGAGCCCACTTTTCCGGTGGGCGTGGTGATCAGGCGGAGGTCTGATGTCATTGTGCTATGGCGTGTAGGTGATAGAACCATCCAGCGTAAAGACGCCGGTCATCGTGTTCAGATTGCCCGTGCCCTCCAGGGTGGCCTCGCCGGTAGCCTCCAGAAAGCGTCCAGTGCCACCCGTTATGGTGTGCACACCACCGAACGAAATCTCGTTATTCTCGTCCGGAAAACTACTTTCTGCCGAGAACGACGTGGTGAGTTCGTCGCCGTCACTGAACGTGAACAGACCGGTGCCGCTCATCCCGGTGGGAATCACGGTAAAGTCTACCTGCTGAACGATTACGCCGGACGCATCTCCGAACCCGACAAAACTTCCCGAGGCCTCGATCGGGGTACTGGCAAGAGCAACCTCGCCATCTTCGGTAAACTCCAGTGGAATCAGTTCGAACGCCGTGTCGAAGCTGCCAGAAAGTGTTTCGGTTACGGGCTCGTTTGATGAGCTGCATGCCGTTATCAGGCCCATCAGTAAAATAACAGAGATTCTGCTGCGCATGGCGCACCTCCCATCCAGATTTTACAGGGGTAAAGAAATGTAGCATGGCTTCGCACTTGCACTACCGTATTTTTAGAAGTAAAAGTATCAGTCGACCGTCCGTATTTTCTGTACTTGATGCGCCCACGGAGTCTATCAGGTAGGAACTGCAGTTCAGAGGTGCGGTAAAGTCACTTTCTCATCCAGACGTATTCGTCCGCAGTCTGCGGCACGCATGTCGTTTCTTAACCCGCTTGTTCTTCTGGCCCTCGCAGCGGCTGCCATCCCGCTGGTGATCCATCTTCTCAATCTGCGCCGACCGCAGAAGGTGGATTTCAGTTCGCTCACGTTCATCAAGGAGCTGCAGCGCTCTACGATGCAGCGGGTGAAGATCAAGCAGTGGCTGCTGCTCGCGCTCCGGACGCTCGCTCTGCTGTTCCTCATTCTTGCATTCGCCCGCCCGACGCTAACCGGGGACCTTGCCGGGCTCTGGGGCGGTGAAGGACCGGCCGCGATGGGTGTTATTGTTGATGCATCCCCGTCGATGGCACTGCAACGGGGTGCGGACACTCCCTTTCAGCGAGCACAGGAGGCGGCGCGCAGCGTACTCCAAACAATGGAGCAGCAAGACGAAGCCCATGTGTCCTCGACCGGGCGGGCGGGGGGAGAGGCGTCCGGGTTCTTCCAGAACAGCAGTGCGGCACAGGACGCAGTCGGGAGCTTTGAGGTAGCTCTTAATGCTGAACCAGCAAGTCGAACCATTCAGCGCGTGGCCGATCGGGTGGCATCGAGCGAGAATCCCAGCCGGGAGGTCTACCTCATTTCCGACCTGCAGCAGTCTATGCTTGCAGATACCACCACCCACAGTTTGCCCGAAAACGTTCGTGTTTTCCTGGTCCCGGTTTCGGAGGGAGACGCCCCGGCTAACGTGGCTGTGACGGACGTGTCTGTGCGAAGCAGGATTGTGGAAGCCGGGCAGCCGGTGGAAATTGAGGCCACGCTTGTTAACTACGGCGAGGCTACGCTGGAGGATTATACCGCCAGCCTCTATCTGGGCGAGGAGCGCGTGGCTCAATCGACCACATCACTGGAGCCGCGCCTGGAAACCACCGTGGCCTTTACAGTAACGCCCGAAGAGCGAGGCTGGCTTAGCGGTCGGGTGACGATTGAGGATGATGACTTTGCCTTCGATGACGAGCGCTTCTTCAGCCTGCACGTGCCCGAGCAGCGGCGTCTGCTGTTGGTGGAGGGGCAGGGCCAGAACTCCCGCTTCGTGCGGCTTGCGCTGTCTGCCCAGGAAGGCGAGGGGGCTGCAGCGTTTTCGGTCGACACGATTTCTGAGCAAGATCTGGCAGCCACCACACTATCGGAGTACGATACCATCTTCCTTCTGGGCCCACGCGACCTCTCAAGTGGTGAAGTGGCCGACCTGACGCGGTACGTCGAGAACGGTGGGGGTGTCATGCTCTTTCCGAATGAAGGGGCCCGTGCGGATGACTACAACGCATTGCTTTCTCAACTAAATGGGGGGTCGTTTACGGGATTTTCAGGCTCGATGGGCGCGGATAATGCCGTGGCGTCATTCAGTCGCGTGGATCTGGAGCATCCGCTTTTCGAAGGGATTTTTGATGAGCGGCGTGGCGGTGTGCCGGGTGCAGAGCGAGAGATAGAGCAACCCGAACTCTACTATACGATGAACTACCAACCGGGGGAGGGTACCGAACAAACGCTGATTGACCTGACCAACCAGATGCCGTTCCTCCAGGAGATTCGGTTTGAGCGCGGAAGTCTGCTCCTGATGACCGTGGCCCCAGAGCCGGCCTGGAGCGACCTGCCCCTCCGTGGGTTGTTTGTGCCGCTGCTCTACCGGTCGGCGCAATACCTCTCGGTCGGCACCTCGGTTGAGGGTGACAAGCTCGTACTGGGGCAGGCTGCCGAACTGCGCCTCGCGGATGCCGCCGCATCGCCACCTGTGGAGTTGATGGCACCCGATGGCGAGAGCCTCATCCCGGAGCAGCGCCGGGTTTTCGGCGCAACGCTCCTGCAGCTGGAGGAGGAGGGGGCTACGCCTGGTGTATACGACGTGCGACAGGATGATACCCTGCTGCGCCGCGTGCCCTTCAACATGGATGCCCGCCACAGCGATTTGCAGCGACTTTCTCCAGAAGCGGCGGCCGAAACGCTCTCATCCACGCTTGGCGTGCCGGTACAGGTGCTGGAGATGGGAGATGGCGGTATTACAGGGCTCTCGCGCGAGCTTACCGCTCAACGGCGTGGCGTAGAGCTGTGGAATTACTTTCTCCTAATCAGCCTGCTATTCCTTGCGGCCGAGATGGTGGTAGCAAGGCAGTGGCGGCCCGAGGCTGCCACGTAACCGGCTGTTGCACCTGTTGCAGCGGGAGCATCGGCGCAGTTCCAACGAACACAGGGGATCGCGAGGAGTACCATGGGTTAGTTGTATCAGGCCTCGCCTGCGCGCCCTGAGCGCGGTTTATCTAATTGATTTTTAGTGCCTTTGTACAAAACGAAGCAAGATCACATCGAGTCTGCCATCCTGGTTGGTATCATGACACCCAATATCACCCGGTGGGAGATGGAAGACTCACTCGAAGAGTTGGAGCAACTGGCTATTACGGCAGGTGCTCGTGTGACAGATCGCGTCACGCAGTCATTAACAAATCCGCAACCGGCCACCTATATCGGGTCAGGAAAGGTTAAGGAGATCAAGAACCTCGCAAAGGAGCGAGGCACTGACCTTGTCATATTTGACGATGATCTGGCACCGGTACAGCTCCGGAATCTGGAGCGTGAAATCGGCTGTAAGCTGCTCGATCGGTCGGCGCTGATCCTGGATATTTTTGCGGACCGCGCTCAAACGGCTGCCGCAAAAACACAGGTTGAGCTGGCGCAGCTCGAATACCTGCGCACACGTCTTACACGCGCTTGGACGCACCTCTCGCGTCAGAAAGGTGGTATTGGGACCAAGGGTCCTGGTGAAACGCAGATCGAGACCGACCGTCGCCTTATCGGTAACCGCATTGCCACGCTCAAAGAGCGTCTGGAGAAGATCGATCGGCAACGCACCACGCAGCGCAAAGGTCGCGACAAGTTTACCCGAGTGTCCCTTGTAGGCTACACTAATGCGGGGAAATCTACACTGATGAACGTGCTCTCTGATGAGGACGTCCTGGCTGAGGACCGGCTCTTTGCCACGCTCGATGCCACCACCC
>SLED01000101.1 GCA_007124945.1 Salinibacteraceae bacterium
AAAATCATCACCGGGGGCACGTGGTCGAAAGAGGTCTGGTCGGAAGCCATGTGGTCCGTGGTTGATCAGCTTGACGGGCGGTCGTCCTCGGTACCCTCCTGGCTTTGGGGGTCCTCTGGCTCCCCTGTCTCATCTCCAGAGGACTCTGCCGGTGTGGGCTCCGGGGTGCTATCCGCCGCCACACCATCACCTGAGGACAGCTCATCGTTGCCCGCTTCGGGCGGCGCCTCCTCGGCGTGGTCCGAGGCGTGACCATCCTCAGTGGGCGTTTCCGCTGCTGCGTCGTCATCGCTCGTGCCATTATCGGTGGTGAGCGCCTTCTTCTTCCGTGGTGGAAGACCGAGCAGCTCCAGCACCTCGTCGCCCATAACTTCCTCAACCTCGATCAGGCGATCAGCGAGCTTGTCGAGTGCTTCGCGGTGCTCTCTGAGCGTGGAGGTGGCCCGCTCGTAGGCGTCTTCGAGAATGGTGCGGACCTCCTCGTCGGCTACGCGGGCCGTCTGTTCGCTGTATTCGCGCGGTTTGCCCATCTCTTCCCCAAGGAAGATCTGCCCATCACTTCCGTCGAGCGACATACGACCCACGCGGTCGCTCATACCCCAGCGCAGCACCATGCTGCGAGCCAGCTTCGTGGCCTGCTGGAAGTCGTTCTCCGCACCGCTGGTGGCGGTATCGAAGACTACGTCCTCAGCTGCTCGCCCACCCATGATAACAGCGATGCGGTCGAGCATGTATTCGCGTCGGTAAATGTACTGCTCGCGCTCGGGCAGCTGTTGCGTGACACCCATCGCACGGCCTCGCGGCACAATCGTCACCTTGTGAATGGGATCGGTGTTCGGAAGCATGGCAGCCAGCAGAGCGTGCCCGGCCTCGTGATACGCCACAAGCTTCTTCTCCTCGCCCTCAAGCACTACACCTGATCGCTCAAGGCCCATCATAATCTTATCCCGGGCCCCCTCAAGGTCCTCGCGCTCTACCGCCTCTTTATCCTTCCGTGCTGCCAGGAGGGCGGCCTCATTCAAAAGATTCTTGAGGTCAGCGCCGCTGAAACCAGGCGTTCCACGCGCTACCTCTTCCAGATCCACATCCTCAGAAATTGGCTTGTTCTTGGCGTGAATCTTCAGGATCGCCACCCGGTCCTTCAACGCAGGTGAATCCACCGTAATCTGCCGGTCAAAACGACCGGGACGCAGCAGAGCCGGATCCAGAATATCGGGACGGTTCGTCGCCGCCATCACGATTACACTTTCTGTCGGCTCAAAGCCGTCGAGTTCGGACAGCAGCTGATTCAGTGTTTGCTCCCGTTCATCATGCCCGCCTCCAAGGCCGGCACCGCGACGCCGCCCGATGGAGTCGAGCTCGTCGATAAAAATGATGCACGGAGCGTTCTCGCGCGCCTCCTTAAACATATTCCGGACGCGGGAGGCGCCCACGCCAACAAACATCTCCATGAAATCGGAGCCGGTAATCGTGTAGAACGCCACGCCAGACTCACCGGCCACCGCCCGTGCAAGCAGCGTCTTACCGGTCCCTGGCGGGCCGACAAGCAGCACACCCTTTGGAATCTCCGCGCCAAATTTCGAAAAACGGTCCGGTTCTTTCAGGAAGGCCACGACCTCTGCGAGCTCAACCTTGGCGCCCTCTGCCCCGGCTACATCTTCGAAGGTCGTTTTCTCATCCGTTTCCTCCTGCAGTTTCGCCTGGTTCTGGCCGATGTTGAACAGTCCCTGGCCGCCCCCACGCGCACTCATGCGGCGATAGATGAAATAGCCGATGATGATAATGAGAAGCAGCGGTAACCCGCTCAACAGGAAGGGCCACCAGATAAAGTCGCTATCCGGCTCGGTGGAGATTTCCACCTCCCGTGATTCCAGCATGGCCATCAACTCGTCATCCTGAAATGACGGGATGTACGTTACGAACTGATTAAACCGGCGCGTCTCTCCGGTGGGGAGGGTGCGCTCGATCGATTCACGGAGTTCGCCCTCCATCCGGTCGCCTTTGACGTGCACGCGTTCAACGTTGCCGTCGCGCAGCTCGGCCCGGAAGGTCGAATAGTTTATCTGAGGCTGATCGCCGGCAGGGCCGGCCAGCACGCTCCACAACCAGAGCACGACGAGTGTGGTGATGACCACCCATATCGCCAGCGTCCAGGGATTCATCCCCGCTGGCTGTTGCTCCTTGCCCTGTCGGGGCTTCTGCTTCGGAGGTTTATTCTGTGATTCAGGCACAATAAAGACGCTCGAATTATCAATACAGATACCGCACGGCACCGCCCGCACAGCTATTCAGCGACGCCGTTCGAACTATTTTTCGCGCCGCCAGCTTAGTAAAACGTTCGCCACCCATAAAATGATGCAGATGCACGTTTCATGCGGGCATGCAAGGTGCTAACGGCCCCTTACACCGCGTGTACGACGCCGCGCAGCACAATCAATGACGGTTTGCTACGCAGCACCGATCCGTGGGTTTGGATGAACGGCACCTTCACCAAAGCTCTACGGACTAATCTGACGAACGCGCTGCATCACGAGGCGCATTCACCTCAGCGGCCTGCCTGGCATTGCCGTCGATAATTTGCACACATTCACGATCACCGGATGCCTGTGCTTTGTTGCAAAAGCGTTACCGGGTGCACCTGACCTGCGCGGGGGCCGCCGATAGTAGCTTAATCTGAATCCCGTTATCTTCGACATGTGTTTGAGTGCAAACCCTGTCGGCTTTTCCGTTTTCACCTGCGTCGTCAGTCGAATACCTGCTCCCATTTACGCGACATCCAAACCACATGCACATCTTTACCCTGCTACTGGCGCTTCTGCTGCCACTTCACGACACCGTAGAGGCCTCCCTGTCCGACCAGGTGTCCGATGAAATACGATGGCGCATCGAGCACGTTGACTTGCCTTCGCTTCAGGTAAACGAGGTGCCGCTAACAACGCATCAGGCGCTTTCGTCCTTCTATCTTGAGCGGCACTTCGAGCCAGGATGGGTTACGGATGAAGGTGTTCACGACGCTGTTGAAGACGTGGTTGAAGTGCTTCGTACTGCTGATCTTCACGGCC
Source organism: Salinibacteraceae bacterium (assembly GCA_007124945.1). Lineage (GTDB taxonomy): Bacteria > Bacteroidota > Rhodothermia > Rhodothermales > Salinibacteraceae > Tc-Br11-B2g6-7. The sequence continues at coordinate 3,063 of SLED01000101.1, forward strand.
TTAGGCCTGCCGTGTACAACGTCGGACTGATAGAAGAAACCCTCCACCAAATCCGTGAGCGGGAGGACGACGGTGAGGCTCCGGATATCGCTCTACTGGCAGATTTCGACCTGCTGCTGACCGACGCGTATCTGTTATTTGGCTCACATCTACATGTTGGACGGGTTGATCCACAGGAGCTGGATGCGCAGTGGCGGGCCAACCGGCGTGGCATCAACATGTCCGAGAGGCTTACCGAAGCGCTTGAGGCCGGCGAGCCGGCGGGCATGCTAAAGACACTGGCCCCGCAGCATCCCGAATACCGCGCGCTTCAGGTGGCGCTGGTCCGGTACCGCGCGCTCGACGCTGCCGGCGGCTGGCGCCCCATCCCCGACGGCCCGACGATGCGCCGTGGTGACTCCGAAGAACGCGTACTGGCCCTCCGCGAGCGCCTCCTGAAAACAGGGGACCTGCCCGCGGAGGCCGACACGGCGGATGCACCTTTTTTTGACGACGCACTTCATGACGCCGCTCGGGCATTTCAGGAGCGTCATGGACTGGAAGCCGACGGCCTTATCGGGCGGATGACGACCACCGAACTAAACGTGTCAGCCCGGCAGCGGGCGGAGCAAATCGAGCTGAATCTGGAGCGCTGGCGCTGGCTTCCACAGGATCTGGGCGACCGGCACGTGCGCGTGAACATCGCCGCGTTCGATCTTCAGGTGATGGAAGGGGAGCAGGTGGCGCTGGATATGCGCGTGGTGGTGGGGCGGCCCTATCGTCGAACGCCGGTATTCAGCGATCGAATCACCTATCTCGCCTTTGCTCCGTACTGGAATGTGCCACCGCGTATGGCGGTGGTAGATATCCTGCCACAGGTCCAGCGGGATGTAAACTACCTCCAGCAACAAAACATGCGTGTCTTCCGCGGCTGGGGCGCCAACTCACAGCCCATCGATCCCGCCACCATCGACTGGCAAAGCCTCTCAGCGCGCAACTTCCCCTATCGATTCCGGCAGGAGCCGGGGCCCAACAACGCGCTCGGCAACGTCAAATTCATGTTTCCGAACGAGTTCAACGTCTACCTGCACGACTCGCCCGCGCGGGAGCTGTTCAGGCGTGCAGATCGCACGTTCAGTTCCGGCTGCATTCGGGTAGAAAAACCGATGGAGCTTGCGGAATATCTGCTGCAAGACACGCCGGGCTGGACGCTCGAGCGGATGCGCCAGGTGATCAACCAGCGGGTGGAGCGAGCGGTGGTCCTCCGTGAGCCCGTGCCAGTCCACATCCTGTACTGGACGGCGTTCATGGGTGAAAACGGAACGGTACACTTCCGCCGCGATGTGTACGACCGCGACGAACCGCTCCGCCTCGCTATCCGCATGCTCTCGCCCGACGAGGCAGCATTTGCCGAGGGTACGCCGCAAACCCCACCCGGCTTCTAACGTCACGTGTCGGAAAGCTCCCGCACCGAGACAACATCATCAAGCCGTATTTCCTTCCCTGCGTCGAGTCGCAGGTACTCTGCAGTACCTCGCGTAAAGACGTCCGAAATGCGGTCTACGTACGTTTTTGGGACACCGGTATCCTGTCGCACCTCTACCTCAACCATGCACCGACGCATCGAAAAGAGGGCCAGTTCGTCGTATGTGGCACAGGCAATGGGCTTGTACTCTCGGGAATCGCTCATAACGCAGGGGGTTTCGTTCGCAGAGAGATAAGAGAAAAGAGGGGGGGCATGGGCCCTTTCTCCGACTTACCGCCCCATGGCCTCCTCTTCTGGCTTTGTAAGAAAGTCCATTACGCTACTGGCAAAGGGCTGTGGAGCATCGGCATGCACCCAGTGGTTGGCGCGCTCGATGGTCACTACCTGCGCGTTCGGAAACCCTCGCCAGATCTGTGCCACATCTTCGCTTTGCACGTACCCGGAACGCTCACCGCGTACGAAGAGCGTCGGTCGCCTGAACTGCCCGTCCAACGAAAGTCCGGAAATTATGTGCTGGTAGTTTTCGCGGACAGCCTTCAGGTTGTTCTTCCAGTAGTACAGGCCCTTCTCCGTATCATACGTAAGGTTTTTCAACAGAAACTGCCGAATGGGCCACGACTTAACCCGGGCTGCCAGCACCTCATCTATTTCCGACCGAGAATCGTACCGCTCGGGGTGCATCTCGAGCATCGCATCTATCAGCGTGAGATGATGGGGGCGATACGCTTTCGGAGCCATATCGACAACGATGAGGCGTTCCACCCGATCGGGATGATCAAGCGCGAACCGCATCGCCGTCTTGCCGCCCATTGAATGTCCCATCACATGAGCGGTGTGTAGCCCGTGTTGATCCATAAACTCGCGCAGATCCTCCGCCATCGCCGGATAATCGAGTCGTTCGTGATGGGGGGATTCCCCATGATTCCGTTGATCAAGCGCGAAAACACGAAACTGCTTGGAGAACACGTTCCTGCTGAGCGTGTGCCAGTTTCCACTTGCACCAAGCAATCCGTGCAGGATGATGAGAGGAGTGCCCTCCTCTCCATATTGTTTGTAATGAAGCTCCATGCGGAACAGGGCGTCTGAAAAATAGTGGCGCTACAACGGCAACTCTGCGGGCATTGATTCAGCGCAGGCGCGCAAGAGAAAACCGTTAGAAGTGGCTCCTATGGCCAACGCTTTGTACCTTAGGCGCTTCCCACCGTCGTATTCCTCCGCAAGCTTGTTTCTTTTCATGGTATCCTCGCTTCGTCTTTCCCTCGCGGCGCTCCTGCTGCTTTTTGTAGCCGGCGTTCCCGGCCTCTCTTCGGCCCAGGATGGGGATCAGCCCATCGTAGCAACGGACCTCTACCAGTTAAAAGACCTTGGTTCCGTTACGGCCTCACCTGATGGCCGGAAGGTGGCGTACACGGTCCGCTCCATCGAGAAGACCGATGACGGCTACACGTATCGGTCCCACCTCCACCTGGTCCGCGCCGCACGTGGCGAGGCCCCGCAGCAATTGACTCATGGTGCACAAGAAGCCTCTCAACCGGCCTGGCATCCCGATGGAGATCGCCTCGCGTTTGTCCGCACAGTGGACGACACACCGCAGATTTTCATCCTTCCAGTTTTTGGTGGTGAAGCGTATCAGCTAACGGAATTCGAGCATGGTGCGTCGAGTCCGCAGTGGTCGCCTAACGGCCGGCAGTTGCTCTTCTCCTCCTCTCTTTCGAAGGATGATGTTCGCGAGGTGATGGGGGATGATCATCCGGAGTGGCCGCTTGAGCGCGCCGGAGTCGATCCCACCGCACCGGTGGATGAGAATATCACCCCGAACCCGGACGGCTCTCTGGAAGAAGTCCAGGCCTACCTGAAGAAAACAGCCGCCGAGAGTAACCCGCGCCTGCTGCACCGACTCAATTTTCAGGGTGAGTTCGACCTGCTCCCCGAACCCTCCTTTCAGCACTTTTTCGTGCTGGACATGGACGAAGAGGATGCTACACCGCAGCCGGTCACGCGGGGCTTTTACTCATTTGGAAGTGCCGACTGGCTACCGAACAACCGGCAGATTGTAGTCAGCGGGGCGGTTGTAGACGATACCCATCCCGACCGCGTAGATCAGAATCGGCTGTACCTTGTGAGCCTCAACCAGTTGCAGCCGCGGCTACTGCTTGAGATCGAAGAGCATTCGCTCAGCAATCCTCAGGTTTCCCCGGATGGCCGTACGGTACTCTTCCAGGCCTCTGATCTGCGCAACCGTGGCTATGCCCAGACGCAACTCGGCCTCTTCAATCTAAGTGGCAGAGAGGCGCCTGATATTCTTTCGTCCAACTTCGACCGCTCACTTGGTAGCCCACGCTGGTCGCGCGACAACTGGGCGGTGTATTTCACTGCGCCGGCCGATGGCGGCTTTCCGCTCTACCGGCTGTCGCTCATCGATGAAGACGAAGACGGCCAGGCAGGGATCGTCCGGGG
>SLED01000153.1 GCA_007124945.1 Salinibacteraceae bacterium
GGACCGGATTGAGGCGGTGGGCACGGATGATGTGCAGCGGGTTACCCGGCGCTACCTGCAACCCTCACAGCGAACGGTCGGGCATTACATTCCGTCGTGATGGCCGCGGCGCGCGGGCCGATGGGCTACGCTCTATCATCAACACAAAACCAGCTCCAGCTCCATGACACTGACTCCGACGGAAACGCGCATGGCCGATCGCGTAGAGCAGCAGAAGATCGGCCCCTGCACGCTGATTACCGTCCCGACGGCCGTTCCCGGCGTCGTTTCGTATCGCGGTTCGTTCATCACAAACCCGAATATCGGTGAGGATGAAGAGTTGCTTCAGGAGCTATTGGTTCGGCTCTTTGATAAAGGAACCGCGCATCGTGATCGGTTCGAAATTGCGGAGACGCTGGAAGAGCGGGGCGCGCAGCAGAACTTTTCCAGCGAGGGTCTTCGGATCGAGTTTTATGGACGGATGCTGCAGGGTCATCAGCGCGACATCATGGCGCTGCTGGCAGAGGAGCTGCGTGAGCCGGAGCTTTCGTCTGATGAGTTCGAGAAGGTAAGGGGACAGCTTATCGCCTCTCTACAACGCTCGCTTGAGAATACCGGGGGACAGGCCTCTGCAGCTCTGGCAAGGCGTATTTATGCGCGGGCCCATCCCAACTTCACCCCACGAACGGAAGAGACGATCGAACGGCTGCACAGGATCTCGGTCGAGGACGTGCAGGCTTTCTGGAGAAATCATGTCGGCTCAAATGGATTGGTCCTCGTTTGTGCTGGGGCGGTCGATTCGGATGCGCCCAAACAGGCGGTGGGGGCTGCATTTGGCGGGTGGGAAACGCACGATGCTACGCCAAATTATGCGACAGCACCGGAGAATACGGAGCCCGGCACCACTGATGTAAACATGCCGGGTAAACAGAACATCGATGTGCGCCTCGGACATGGACTACCCCTCAAGCGCACGGATGCCGATTACGTGCCGCTCTATCTCGCCAATTTCGCTCTGGGAGGGGATTTCTCAGCTCGTTTGATGGACGAGGTGCGCGATGAACGCGGCCTCACGTATGGTATTGGATCATCATTGTCGGGGCTCACAGCTGAAGTGCAGGGTCACTGGCAGGTGGACGTGACGCTGAGCGCGGACCGGCTCAAGGAAGGGATTCAGGCAACGCGTGAGGTGATTGATACCTTCGTGGAAGAGGGTATCACTGAAGAAGAACTACAGGCGAAGAAGGAGACCGTTGTTGGTTCGTTTACGGTCGGGCTGGCTTCGGCACGGGCACTTGCGAATGTTCTCCATCTCAATGCTGTCCGCGGGTACGAGCCGGAATATCTTGACCGTTTCCGGGAGCAACTGCAGGAGGCATCCGTGACGGAGGTGAACGAGGCCATCGCCCGGTATCTACACCCTGATCGTTTGCACTCGGCGCGGGCTGGAGCCTTGCCGGCAGAAGGGTAGCTGTCTTCCCTGCAAAAGGTACGTTACCCGTATGCTCCTCAGGCAGCACACGGGATGTTAGGGTCCAGTACGTTGTACCGTTTCAGGATGTCGCGCAAGACATCGGCCCGGAGTGGTTTGGCGACGCATTCATCCATGCCCGCTTCCAGGGCGCGATCTCTGAGCTTCTCGTCCAGATCAGCGGAGAACCCGATGATCGGTATCGCAGGCGTTTCGCTCCGTCGCTGCGTGCGTCGCAGGATGCGCGTTGCAGCGAGCCCGTCAAGTCCAGGCATGCGGCAATCCATAAGCACCAATTCCGGATACAGCAGTTTCAGCGCATCAATTGCCTCGTACCCGTTCGACACCCCGTGCACACGCGTACCGAGGGACTCAAGCAGTTCAGCTGCAAGGGATCGCTGGATATCTACGTCGTCGGCGATCAGAACGAGTGGGCGATCGAGCTTGTGCGCAGCGGTCATTGGAGGCCACCAGTAGAGAAACGGAGAGAATTACCTCCCCACGCTCCAAACTTAATGCCGAATATGTCAGCGCCGCATTGCGGACACTGAGCTATCTCAACACCGTGTGCTATCGCAACGGACGGTACATACTGGAATGCCCCGCTACCGATCTACACTTGTTCACACCTCTTGCGGATCGGGTGCGGCGAACTCGTCATACGCCTCGCGCCGGACCTGAGCGCCGGCATCGGATAGTTTGCGTTCAAGCGATTCGTAACCACGGTCGAGGTGATATACGCGCAGAACATGTGTTTCACCCTTTGCGATGAGGCCGGCAAGCACGAGGGAGACGCTCGCTCTCAGGTCTGTGCTCATCACCTGCGCTGCCTTCACCGGCTGGTTGCCGTCGATGTGAACGGTGTTCTGCTCAACGCGTGCGTTAACACCCATCCTGTTGAGTTCGGGTATATGTTTAAACCGGTCCGTGTAGATCGTGTCGCGTACGGAGGAGGGGCCGTCAGCCTGTGTCATCAGGACGGTCCACTGGGCCTGCAAGTCGGTTGGAAAGCCTGGATATACGCCGGTAGTGATAGAAACCGGCTGTAGCGTGTCGGGTCGGTGCACGAGAAGGCCATCTGCGTTGGCTTCAACGCGTGTGCCGGTCTGTTTGAATGCGTTAGCGAACGCCTCGCCGAGGTGCGCCGGGTTTCCCCCCGTGATGCGGAGCGGCTCTTCGCGCGAGCCGGCCAGGGCGGCGGCAATCATATATGTGCCAAGTTCGATACGGTCCGGGCAGTTGTTGACCGTAACTGGTTCGAGGGCGTCCACACCCTCAATCTCGAGCGTGGTCGTGCCGATTCCGTCAATCTTGGCTCCCATCTGTTGCAACGTCCGGCAAAATTCCACAACGTCGGGCTCTCGTGCGGCATTTTCGATGCGCGAGACGCCGCGGGCGGTAACGGCCGCGAGCGCCAGGTTTACCGTTGCCCCCACACTGGAGGGTTCCATGGTGAATGATCCACCGGGGAGTCCGCCACGCGGAGTCCGGGCAATGACGTAGCCACCATCCAGCTCAATGGTTGCCCCAAATGCTTCCATCCCTTTCAGATGGAGATCCACAGGACGGGGTCCCCACGCGCACCCTCCGGGAAGGGAAACCCGAGCACGACCACATCGGCCAAGCAGCGCGCCCAGCATGTAGAAGGATGCGCGCATCTTTTTCACGAGCTCATACGGCGCCTCGGGAAAATCTACGGCACTGGCATCAATCTCGAGCCGGTCATCTTCAGGCATGTGCTGTACCTTGGCGCCTGAGATTCTGAGGACATACGAAAACGTCTTTATATCGCGCAGGGACGGCACGTTGCGGATGCTGGTAGTGCCGTTCGCGAGCAGCGCCGCGGCCATTAATGGAAGTGCGGTGTTTTTGGAGCCGCTAACACGAAGCGTCCCGCGTAACAGGCGTTGTCCCTGAATTACAAACTTGTCCATGGAGGAGGTAAATGCGATAGAGCTTAGAAATAGAACTGCGGAACGAACGGAAGGCCCCTTCTTTGGTTCGCCTGGGGAGGCCACACATGAGGGGCCGCAATGCGTTGTCTTACGTTCAAGTATTTGAATACATGAAAACGGTTTACCTTGATTACGCAGCGACGAGCCCGCTTGATGAGCGCGTGCTCGAGAAGATGCTGCCGTCTCTGAAGGAGACCTTTGGAAATGCGTCTTCGGTACATCAGCGCGGACGCCAGGCGCGGTTCCAGGTGGAGTCGTGCAGGGAGGAAGTTGCTGACATTCTCGGTGCAGAGCCGGGAGAGATCATCTTCACGAGCGGTGGTACCGAGTCAGACAATACCGCCATCAGAGGGGTCCTGACTGATGATCGGCCCCATTTGATCACATCGGCTGCGGAGCACGAGGCGGTGCTGCGACCTGCCGAGCAGCGCAAGCGTGAGGGTCTGCCTACGTCGATTCTCATACCTGAGGAGCATGGTGCGGTGTCGGCAGAGCAGGTCGCGGCCGCGATAAGGCCGGACACCGGTCTCGTATCCCTGATGCACGTGAATAATGAGATTGGGACGATTACCGACCTGCCCGCGATCTCCGAGGTATGCAGTGAGCATGACGTACCGCTTCATACCGATGCGGTGCAGTCGGCGGGGCTGCTCGACATAAACGTAGACCGGCTCGGCGTGGACCTGCTTTCCATCTCAGCACACAAGTTTTACGGCCCGAAGGGCGTGGGACTACTCTACGTGCGTGGAGGCGTGGATCTGGAGCCTTTGCTGCGGGGAGGTAAGCAGGAACGCGATCGGCGTGCAGGGACGGAAAACCTCACCGGTATTGTGGGACTTACCGAGGCACTTCGGCTCGCGCAAAAAGAGCGAGACGAGCGGATACGCCACCTCCGTAGTGCGCAAGAGGCTCTTGTTGCCGGTATCCAGAAGGAGCTGGACGGTATCCCTTACGTTTTCAATACACCGGTCGAAGAAGCGGAGCGAGGCGAGGTTCGTGTCGCTCCACACATCATAAACGTATCTTTTCGTCCGGATGGTGATGAGCCCGTTGACGGGGAGATGCTACTGCTGAATCTGGACATGCGTGGCGTGCAGGCGTCAGCCGGTTCGGCCTGCACATCTGGAGCTCTGGAGCCCAGCCACGTTCTAACGGCCATCGGGCGGGAACGCATGACGGGCTCTGCCGCCGTGCGGTTCTCCATTGGACGCTTTACCTCCATCGACGACGTGTCGTATGCGGTGGAGGTACTGGCCAAAACCGTCCGGCGCATGTATCAGCAACGTCAGAAAACAGCCGCATCTTGATGTCAAAGCAAGCACTCATCGTTTTTGCAAAACCGCCTGTGCCGGGAAAGGTGAAGACGCGCCTTTCTGAACGCCTCTCACCTGAGGGAGCCGCGACGTTGTACAAAGCATTCCTCTACGATGCACTCTCGCAATACACCTCGCTGGGAGTCGCCGTTCGCTTATACGTAGCAGGTCCTGAAGCCTCGGTAGCGCCCTTTGTAGAGCAGAATGAGAAGGTTACCGTGCATACGCAGAGCGGCCCGTCACTTGGTAAGCGGATGGCGCGCGCGTTTGTGGACACCTTTGCTTCCGGGTTCGAGCGGTGCGTCATTATCGGCACCGACCACCCGACGCTCCCTTCTTCGTTCATTCAGAAAGGATTCGACTGTCTGGATGTGCGGCGCTCACTGGTTCTCGGCCCGAGCAGCGACGGCGGATACTATTGCCTGGGAATGAACGACTATTTCCCTGAGGTCTTCCACGAAATGTCATACAGCCATGGAGAGGTGTTCAATCAGACTCTCTCGCGAGCCGAGCGGGCGGGCGCGGCCATTTCGGTGTTGCCTCCCTGGTATGATGTAGACGAATCGGCCGACCTCGATCAACTGCTCCACGATCTTGAAGAAATGCCTGCAACCGTGGCACCCGAAACCCGCCAGGCCTTACACACGCTCGGCCTATTGGAATCCACCCCGCACGTATAGTTGCGTGGACCTGACTGTAACGCATTGGATATTCGGGTGGCACGAGTGGAAGAAAATTGCCTATGTTGTGGAAGTGAGGTTCGTATCTCGATCTCAACCATATTCCACAAGTCTACCGGGACACCATGAAAGACGTTTATTCTCCGGATCACAAGCACATCATGACGCTGGAGCAATTCATCATTGACCAGCAGGAGCGCGAGCCGGGAGCCACGGGCGCCTTCTCTCGCCTGCTCCGCGATATCTCGATTGCGGCGAAAATAGTGAATCGCGATATACGGCGAGCCGGGTTGGTAGACATCTTTGGTACGACCGGCGAGGTTAACGTGCAGGGTGAAACGCAGCAGAAGCTTGATGCGCTCGCTCATTCCGAGTTCGTGCGCGCGCTCAAGCGTGGTGGCGAGTGCTGCCTCATTGGTTCTGAAGAGCATGCGGAAGCGATTCCACTGGCCACACAGAGCGGTAACGAAGGCAAATATATCGTGCTGATGGACCCGTTGGATGGCTCCTCCAACATTGACGTTAATGTGTCCGTCGGAACGATCTTTTCCATCTATTACCTGCCCGATGATTACGGTGAGCCAGACCTGGATGCCGCGCTTCAGGCTGGAAGTGAGCAGATTGGAGCCGGGTATGTGGTCTACGGCTCCTCCACAATGCTCGTATACACCACGGGCCACGGTGTAAACGGCTTCACGCTCGATCCGTCGGTAGGAGAGTTCTTGCTCTCACATCCGTCCATTACCACGCCAAAACGTGGCAAAGTCTATTCCATCAATGAGGGCAATACAGAGTCCTTCGATGAGGGATTGCAGGAGTATATCCGCTGGGTACAACACCACGATAAAGAGACGAGCCGGCCGTACAAAACACGGTACATCGGGTCGTTCGTCTCTGACTTCCATCGTAACCTTCTGAAGGGCGGAATCTACATCTATCCGGCTACGAAGAAAAACAAGGAAGGCAAGTTGCGGCTCATGTATGAGTCCAACCCGATGGCGTTCATCGTCGAGCAGGCGGGAGGGCGTGCAACGAACGGGCATGAGCGCATTCTGGATATCCAGCCCAGCAAACTACATCAGCGGACGCCCCTTTTCATTGGCTCAGAAGAAATGGTGAAGCGTGCTGAATCGTTTATGCAACGGAAGCAAGTGAAAGCGTAAGCGCCGGAGCTACCGACCGTTGTGCAGATGCAGTCTCTCCAGCAGACGCTCATCTCTCCAGCCGATGTGCCTGGAGAAGACCTTGCCTTCAGGGATCCTCCCGAATTAACGTTTGAGGGCTTCAGTCAGAAAGCATTTGATGCCCTGACGAAGCTTCGAGAGGCGCCGCATATTGGCACCTATCGGGAGATTAAACCGGTACTGACCAAGGAGATTAAGCAACCGTTTAAGCGGTACCGGGACGACCTGGTGGTGAACTGGGTACTTCCGAGCCGGCTTGATCTGGAGACGGAGAAGAACGTATTCAGCCGGTTCTTGAAGAATGACTTTGGTGCCGGTGGCTGCCATGATAACCGATGGATGTCGTTCTATCGACCGGGGTTGAAGCGATTGACAGA
>SLED01000214.1 GCA_007124945.1 Salinibacteraceae bacterium
ATGATGACCTCATACTGGCCGCCAAGCGAATCACCCTCCTTTTTCTTTGCCTTGATGTGCTCAACGCACTTGCGGGTCAGGTCGTCATCAAGCATGCGGGTGTCCGAGGTATCCGCCGCTTCGTAGACATGCCGGGCTGATCCATTGTCAAGCAGATGCTGAACCACATCCATCCAGTCTTCCGGGGCATCGTACCCCACCTCCCCGATGCGTACCACGTGGCTTCCCACCTCAATTCCAAGCTGGCGAAGCAGGTGGCGAGCAACAGAACAGCACGCCACGCGCATGGCGGTCTCGCGGGCGCTGGATCGCTCGATCACCGGCCGGATATCATCAAACCCGTATTTCTGCACGCCGACCAGATCGGCATGTCCTGGACGGGGCAAGGTCACTTTCTCGATGCCATCGCCCGACCCCTCCACGGCCATTTTTTCAGGCCATCCGGCTTTGTCTTTCTTGTGGGAAGCGTTTGGCAAACGAAGTGCAATAGGGCTTCCGATGGTTTCGGAAAACCGCACGCCTGATTCGATCGAGACGCGATCCTGCTCAATTTTTGCTCTCCCGCCCCGCCCGAAACCAAGCCAGCGACGCGCCAGGTGTTCGTTGATATCATCATGCCGAAGTGGAAGACGAGCCGGGACACCTTCAACAATTCCGGTCAGCGCTGGACCATGTGATTCACCGGCGGTCAGAAATCGAATCATAAAACGGATCTGTCAGGAGATGAGAGAAGAGCGTGCCAGACGTGGCCGTCTTCAACCGAAAAGGGAGCGGCAACACCTACTGCATCGGAGCTTCTACCTCGTAGAAGGCGTGCACGCCATCAGGACGCATCACCCGAACCAGCAATGCTTCACCGGGGTTCGCTGCCTGAAAACGCTCCCGCGCCTCCTCGGGAGAGATTACCGGCTCTTCATCGATGGAAGTAACCACCACACCTCGGGGCAGCCCCGAACGGGCAGCCGTACCTCCATGCTCCACATACGCGATGTAGGCGCCCTCGTCTACCTCAAACCGATCGCGATCGTCGGCGCTAAGTTCTCGAATGCCAAGCCCCCAGCCCTCGAGCTCCATCACGGATGACTCAGGCGGTTCCGCGCGGGGTGTTGGGCGTTCCTCTTCGGAGGGCGGTGCAGGCTCGTCCAAGTCGTCTGCAAAGAGCGGCTCATCACGTCCTTCCAGTGTCACATCCAGCGAACGCTCGCTGCCATCGCGCCAGACGCGAACGCTCACGGTATCGCCCGGACGAAACTGTGCAATCTCGCTTTGTAGTTCGTTAGATTCACCCACGCGGCGTTCTCCCACCGCCACAATCACATCGCCGGACTGCATTCCGGCACGCTGCGCCGCCCCGCCTTCAGCCACGCGATGCACGTACACACCTCCCACTTCTTCGAGGCCGAGATCATCTGCGGTGGCACTGTCTACCGACTCGATCTCCACACCAAGATAGCCGCGCCGCACCTCGCCGTAGTTGATGATATCCTCCACGACACGGGTCATCAGGTTGACCGGCACGGCGAATCCATAGCCCTCATACGAGCCACTCTCGGTCGCTATGGCCGTCGAAATCCCGACCAGTTCCCCATCCAGATTCACCAGCGCGCCGCCCGAATTGCCGGGGTTGATAGCCGCATCGGTCTGAATAAAGTCTTCAATGCGGTACCGATCGTCAATTATTCCCACCTGTCTGCCGAGCGCGCTCACAATACCCGCTGTAACGGTGGACGTGAGCCGGAACGGGTTGCCCACGGCCAGCACCCACTCGCCTACTGAGAGGTGGCTTGAGTTACCGAGCGCAGCTACTGGCACCGGGCGATTACTATCAATCTTCAGAACAGCGAGGTCGGTAGAGGGGTCGGTACCGACGACTTCTGCGGTGTAGCGCCGTTTATCGGCGAGCGTCACGCTGATGCGGTCTGCCCGCCCGATGACGTGCTCGTTGGTAACGATGTGCCCCTGATCACTTATTATGACGCCGCTCCCGACGCTCTCCCGCTGAAAGTCGCGAAAAAACTGATCCGGATTCTGCTCGCCGTCAAATCGGAAGATGTCCTCTGAACCCGCTCTGCGGGATTCGTTCTGCACCTGAATGTATACGACCGCCGGGGTTACGTGGCTCGCCACCTCCTTGAACATCTGATTGAGCGTCATGATGTCGGTGAGCACCGGCGCCCGGGCGGAATCCGCCGCCGAGGCCGGCTGCAACGACTGCCCGCCAAGTTCAACACGCTCTACGACCTGCGTCCGCTCAGTGGTGCTCTCGAAAAACAGAAGGACCAGCAAGATACCCAGGAACAGGCCAACGATAAGGAGTCCTAAACTGGCAAGAACGCGATACCGGCGGTCGGACATAATGGCAAGATGGAAAGTCGATAGAAACGCCGTTCGAAGTAAACAGCGGAAGACCGGTAAGCGCAGCTCTACGCTTCTGCAAGCTCGCGCACGGCTGCCCGAGCAGCGTGCGCAAGTTCTTTTCGATCACTGTTTTTTGAGGGGATAGGTGTACCCGCGCGCACCGTGATGGTTGCATCTTGTAGGCCAAGCAAGCGCCAGCCGTACGAGGCAAACGACTCCTCGCCGCCAGCCCACGAGATGATCTTTTGTGGCGGATCTCCTTCGTGCCCGCTAACGCTTGTCAGTTTCAGAAATACGGGTACAACGTGCCCCCCTTCTTGGGCTACCGGCTCGAAAACTCCCGTTTTGAACGGTAAAATGGTATCCCCGTGGGTTGTGGTGCCTTCTGGAAAGGCCACCACCGGCACCCCCGCTTTCAGGCGCCTTTGCATCCGCTCCACCAGCATGTTTGCCTCACGTGCGCGCCCACGATCAACGAAGAACACGCCCATCTGCCGAGCCACCCACCCGATGATGGGCCAGTGGCTCATCTTTTTATTTGCGACGAACGCAGATGGTTGGCTTGAACCAAGAGCCAGTGGATCCAGCCCGCCCAGATGATTACTGACGACGAGCGCCCCTGGTACCGAATCCCAGTTGCCGCGCTTCTCTACCGAGAGCCCGAGCAGAAAACACAACCACCTCGCCCCAAGGTGTTGAGCACGAGCACGAAAGCGCAGCTCATCCGCCCCGCTCTTCGTCAGGGACCAGAGTTGTACGCCCGAGCAATAAACCAGGCTGGAGACAAGGAAGGCTGTCATTCTCCAGAGTCGACGGACCATACCCTTGCGGCGTTCTACGAAGTAGGCGAGGAGGAAACGGAAGCGGAGACCTGTGACTCATCCCGCTCATCGGGGGCTTCAGCGCGGGGAAGGTGAACGGTAAACGTCGTTCCTGTTCCCTTCTCGCTCTCCACCTCAATCTCTCCTTCCATCATCTCTACCAGCCGGGCGGTAATCGAAAGCCCCAGCCCGCTGCCCTCGTGCGAGCGTGACAGGCCGCTGGACTCCTGCTTAAACTCCTCGAAAAGATGGGGAAGGAACTCCTGACCGATTCCGATACCCGTATCCGTCACCCAGAGCTGTACGGTATCCGATTCCGAGCGAATCCCGATCTCCACCGATCCTTCCTCGGTAAATTTGATCGCGTTGCCGATCAGGTTAAACAGAATTTGTTCGAGATACCGCCGGTCGGCCATCGCGAGCGCAGGTGCACCATCGGCGGGTAAAACCTCCAACCTGAGGTTCTTCTCATCCGCGAGTGGCTTGAGCATGCGGGCAATACGCTCCGACAGATCCTGCGTATTTACCACCTCTCGATCGATATCCATCATACCAGCTCGCAACTTCGCCAAATCGAGAAGAGAGTTAACTGTCGTAAGCAACCGCTCGCCGTTCATTTCAATGAGCTCAAGAAACTCCTGGTGGCTGGGATCCACCTCCTCCTGCAGCACGGAGGTAAAGCCGAGGATTGCGGTAAGAGGTGTTCTGAGCTCGTGTGAGGTGTTGGCAAGAAATTCGTCCTTAAGCTGGTTGGCCTGCTGCAACCCGTAGTTTGCCTGCTGCAGCCTGCGATTAGCCTGCTGCAAGCGCTCATTCACAACCCGCTCACGCGCCAGTTCCTGTGCTTGCTTCTGTGCGCGACGCCGCTCTTTGATGGCTCGGCGGTAATTCCAGATAATGAGCCCCACCAGCCCGAAACCGCCAAGATACAGCATGTAAGCCCACCACGTGCGGTACCAAGGTGGCAGCATCACAAACGAAAAAGCCGACGCTTCACTGACTATACCCTGAGCGTTGCGGGCTCGAACGGATAACGTGTACTCACCCTGACTCAGATCTGACACGTACCGCACAGTGGATGATGTCCAGTCAGTCCATTCCTCGTCCTTGCCCTCCAGTCGGTATTGAAAAACGGTGGCCGCAGGATCGTTGAACGAGGGAGCTCCCACAGCAAAACGAAGGCCTTCAGCCGTGTGGTCAATTTCAATCGGTTCATCTGCCGCAAGCCCGGCCCCGCCGTACCAGGTGTGCTGTTGATCTGCACTCGTCACTTCACGAATGAGGGCGGTAAACGACACGTCGTAGTTCTTTTCTATAGCCGGATCGTAGCGCAGAAGTTCATCCCCCGAGCCGATCCACGCTACTCCGTTCTCTTCAACCAAGAGATTGACCGGGCTCTTCTTCTCGAAATGCAGCACGCGCGGAGCCGACCGCACCAATTCGCCCCCTTCTGAACGCGACACGATCTCAATGCGGCCGTCACCAAAAACAAGCCAGCCCTCACCGGTAGGCGACTCGTGAAAGGAAAGCAGGCTGTCCCGCTCTGCCTTGGATGTACCCATCAGATCCTCCGCAAACTGAAAGGTCTCCGTTTCGCGATCGAAACGGTAGATGCCTTCGGAGATGGAGGATACAAGAAGGTCATTATGAAACGTTCGCACTGTTCCATCTCCAGCCGGAACGCCCTGTTGTGATGACTTCCTGGATGGCTTAGAAACGGGTGTCTCGTCCAAAGAGTATTCGGCAATATCGAACCGTAATACGTCGTCCCGTTGCCCCTTAGCCCATACCTCGCCCTGTGAGTTCTTTCTTAAGGACCAAATCGCAAAGTCTGTCGGCAGCCATTCTTCGTTAATTACCCAGGAACTATTTCCTGCTCGAACAAGAGCTAAGCCATTGCGATGGCCCACCATGGTGAAATCGGAAAATCTCTCCGAGGTTAGAATCGAATAAACGTTGCCTCCCATTAGTCGAATGGTATCCCACTCTGATCCCGATACACTCAGTGAATAAAGACCGGCATCTGTGGCGACCAAAACATCATCCCCAACAGATTTCGTACTCCAGACAGTGCTGCGAGGAATACTATCGATGCGCCGAATTCGACTGCTACCCATTGAAGATGCGCGCGGGACTAACACAAACAGCCCGGCGCTTGTTGAAATGAAAAGATTTTCTTGGTGACGCTCAATGTGATTTACTGTCCCCCGAAGTCCAGAATCATAGTCGAATCGGGTTAACGGACCGGGAAAGTCAAGCCTGGTAATACCCCGGTTATTTAATGCGAGCCAGATCCCGCCCTGCTTATCCTCAAATACATAATTAACCCAGTTGTCTGGCAGCCCATTGTCTTCTGTCAGGTGCCACTGGGTTTCACCCTGCCCATTGATAATTTTTACGCCGCCCCCTAACGTCGCCATCGCATAGAAGCCCCCGGAAAGCCTCGTACCGTGATAAAGATTGTTCTCGGCGAAGAACTCACTAACATCATTGGTTAGTTCTTTTAGCTCATCCTCAGTGTGTACGAACAGTCCTTGTCGCGTCGCGACCATCAGCTCAGAATCATTGGACCCATACTGATCCAACATATGAATTCCGGTGGTAGCGAAATACTCGCCATGAGGTAGCAATGAGAGAACATCTCCCTTCACCTCTTGAAGCCCAACGCTCGACTCATTTACAAACACGCGATCTCCAATCTGGAATGAAGTATGGAAGATATTCTCATCCGCTGTGAATATATCCAGTGAGGAGCCATTCCATCTAAAGAGTTTCTTTCTCGCCTGAAAATACACTCCGTGGCTTGTGGTATGCGTTTTCCACACTTCCTCGAAGTTGCGGTGTGCTTCCGGCACATGGTCTATCAGTGATACATATTCGAGCCGGTCGGTTGAATCGGGGCGGAGGTATCCGAAATCACCGTTCGATCCCACGAACACGCGTCCATCGCTGGCCGCGCTCACCGAAAGCACGGATGTATTAATCAATGAGGAGATGCGCCTCCACGACGTCCCGTCGAATTCCAAAACACCATCCTTATTTGCTACATAGATGATGCCGCGGTCGTCCTGTGTTATGCTCCAGTTCTGTGGATGCCTGCCGTAATCCTGTGCAGCGAAGTGTGTGGTGTAGAAGGGCTGCCCCGCTTCGAGGAAGGGATCCGGTTGCTCCTCAGGCGCTGCACTCACCGAACCGGGAAACGCCCCCACATCTACACCTAACATGCATATGCTAATGGCGCATAGCACTGAGATACACCGCCACGATCGTACAGGCCAATTCACGCAGGAATGAAGCAATTCGTTAGTCTGAGAGCGGTATACAGAGCCTTACCAGACGACAGGCTGCAAAGGTATCGACTACAAGCCAGACTTTCTAAGTCCTCACCCAATATAGCGAAGCCTCACATTGATAATACAGCCCGATGGTCATCCATTAGATGATAAATATCAAAAGACTGCGCCAATATCTTACAGGGCGGGTATTCAAAGAGCGGGTATGATACTATAGAAAAGGTGGTTCTCGTGTGCGTTCGTTTCTGCGTACTCTTCCTTCCACTTACACCACGATACGTGTGCTACCATCCACCTACCCCCCGTTCAGATGACGAAAGCAGTTACATCAATTCTCTCAGCCGTTGCGTTAGTTTTCGCTCTTTCACTCACCGCGTGCTCCTCGGATCTTGCCGGCCCCGAGCTGAACGATCCGGCGATGAATGAAGTGAGCTTCGAAACACAGAACGTGGACCACAATCTGGACCCGGCCAACTCCAGCACCGAGACAGGTCAGAGCCACAACGAAGTGGAAGAAACGGACTAAGCAACCTACACGTCTGCTGAAAGCCCGGATAGCACACGTTATCCGGGCTTTTTCTGTTTTAACGCAACATACTGAAACCTTAGGGGCGGTTGCGCACTGAATCGAATAACTTTTGTGCCCGACCTTCTGCTTTTGAATATGCTGCGTCTTTCCTTTCTCGCCACACTGCTCGTGCTTTTGATCGCTCCGGCTACCGTGCAGGGCCAGGCTTTCTCGGACGAATCGCTGGACGCCCCCGAATGGCAGCCGTTTGAAGAAGCCATGGGACAGGCCGCCGAGACCGAACAGACCGTTATGGTCGATATCTACGCCGAGTGGTGTAACTGGTGCAGGCGTCTGGAGGAGGAGGTCTATGCGGATACACAGGTTCGAAACTATCTTCGCGAAAACTTTGCGGTTACGCGGCTCGATTTTGATGACTCGGAGTCCGAGGTGACGTTTCAGAACGAGCCTTTTGCTGTCCCCGAAATGGCGTATTTGCTTGGTGCACAGGGCGTACCAACCGTTGCATTTCTAAGTCATGAGGGGGAATACATCACCCATTTGCCAGGATTTGTGGAAAGGGACGACTTTCTGGACGTCCTGCGATTCGTGGCTACAGAAGCATACAAAGACCAGACGTGGGAGGAATTCGTGTCGGTGCCTGAGTAGCTGAACGTAATGGTTTAGCGCCTGAAACCCGCGATCTATGCGCGTTAGCTACTCCGACGGCTACGTTATCCCACTGCCTCCCGGGCACCCCTTTCCGATGCAGAAGTTTTCGCTTCTGCACCAATACCTGCTGGACGAGGGATTACTCGAGCGACAACATGTCGTCAAGCCGCGTCAGGCGGATTGGTCGGACCTGTTGCAGGTACATTCGACAGAGTATCTCTCGGGGCTGGCAGCTGGTACGCTTTCCAGGGAGGCTATCCGCAAGATGGGATTTCCCTGGAGTCCCGCCTTAGTCCGACGTTCACGGTTGGCTGTCCAGGGCACAATTAACGCCGCGTTGATGGCCCTGGAGGACGGCATTGCTGCTAACCTGGCTGGAGGTACGCACCATGCCTTTCCCGATCATGGCGAGGGGTTCTGCGTGCTTAACGACGTAGCTGTGGCTATCCGCGTGCTCGAACAGTCGAAATGGATTCGCCGCTCCCTCGTCATCGACCTTGACGTGCACCAGGGCAATGGCACCGCAGCAATATTCGCAGAAGACGAGGACACGTTCACCTTCTCCCTGCACGGTGCTAAAAATTACCCCTTCGAAAAACCGGCGTCCTCACTGGATGTAGCTCTGCCGGATCGGACAACCGACACTGCATATCTCGAACGCCTTCGGCGCGCACTCCCAGGAGCTCTCAGGCAGTCGCGCCCCGACATCGTGTTTTACCTGGCGGGAATCGATGTAGTGGATGGAGATCGCTTCGGCAGGCTTTCGCTGACGACGAGCGGGCTCGAACAACGCGACCGTTTCGTCCTCCAAACGATACGCGATTCGGGCATACCCCTCGTACTTCTTCTGTCAGGTGGATACGCAGAAACGCCCCTTAAAACCGCTAACCTGCACGCCACCGCACACCACGCTGCCAGAGCAATCTACGGCTGATTTATTTACGCCATCCCGATACGATTCGTTCGCGTCCTGCGAGATCCTCGTAGACCTCTACATCACGAAGTCCGGCAGATTCGAAGCACTTCTTTACGGCAGTTCCATAGGCCTCGTTAATTTCAACGATCAGGAGGCCTCGATCTGCGAGGAGATCCTCGGAATGTTGGGCGAGCGCCCGATAAAACTGCAGCGCACCGCCCGATGCGAAAAGAGCGATAGATGGTTCGTGGTCACGCACCTCACTGGACATCGTGTCTTCCTCCTCAACGGTAACGTACGGAGGGTTTGAAACCACGAGGTTGAACTCTCTCCCAACCTGTTCGGCAAAATCCGGAGAAAGCATGTCGGCGCGGCGAAAATCGACGTCTAATCCATGTCTGGCTGCATTTTTTCTGGCTACAGCAAGTGCACGGCTGGAGATGTCACAGGCGATAACGCGCCAGTCCGGGCGTTCCGCTTTCAACGCAAGTGCAATACAGCCACTGCCTGTTCCTGCATCAAGAACGTCACAGGAACGCGTATTGCCATACAGCTGCAGCAACCGCTCCACCACCTGCTCCGTCTCCGGGCGAGGAATTAGGACGTCGGGCGATACGTCCAGCCTGAGCCCTCGAAACGACGTGTATCCGAGAATATGTTGCAGGGGCTCGCCCGCAGCTCTGCGATGAACCATCTTGCGTACTGTCGCCCGCTCAAGATCAGTTACGGGTCGATCCGGATCAGCAACAATCTGAGCCCAGCGTGTGTCGATCACCTCCTCCACGATCCAGCGCGCAGCCCGGTCCGCCTCGTCAACCCCTGCCTGACGAAGCTGAGCGGTAGCCTCTCGAACAAGGGCACCCACGGTCTCAGCATGTAGCTTTTCGGTATCTGGCATGAAGGAATCAATCAGAGAGTGAAGGTGCTGATGCACCCGATTGCGCAGCCGGTCGTTCGCGTCGTGTCCACATGTTCTACCTGCCCAACACGCCGATGAAAACGTTCAAGCACAAAACGATCTTACTAACCGGAGCATCAAGTGGTATCGGTGAAGCCATGGCATTCCAACTAAACGATCCGACAAGTACGCTGTTGCTCACCGCCCGCTCTACCGAAAAACTGAACGCGATGAAGCATCAGTTGGAGAAAGAAGGCGTGCATGTGGAGACGTTTCCGTTTGACCTTTCCACGCCGGGTGCCGCGGGTGAGCTCCACCAGCAGATTGAGGAGGCCGGGTTCGCGCCTGATGTACTCATCAATAACGCCGGCTTTGGCATTCGGGGGCGTTTCGAAGACGCCTCGGCAGAGGAGTTGGAAAACATGCTGACGCTGAATGTGACAAACCTCGTGAGCCTCACCCGCCACTGCCTTCCACACATGCTTGACTCCGGCGATGCCGGTATTCTGAATGTGGCCTCCACTGGAGCGTACCAACCCGTGCCGTTTTTTGCGTCCTATGCTGCGAGCAAAACGTTTGTACTTTTCTTTTCAGAAGCCCTTTATGATGAGTATGCAGGCCGTGGCATCACCGTAACCTGCCTCTCTCCAGGAAGCACCCGGACAAACTTCCACGATCGGGCTGATTCTCCGAGAAAGATTTTCGGCCCGCAGGAATCGGCTGAGAAAGTAGCCCGCGTTGGATTGGAGGCGCTGCTGAATGGCAAGCGCGCCCGAATCAGTGGCATTCAAAACATGATCAGCTCCTACCTTGGCTACTTTGCACCAAGGATGGTATCCACCGCCGTGGGGAAGTATCTGTTTTCTCCAGAAAAGCCGGCTCACTGAACTACCACACAGTTTTCATGGAAGCGCTGCCAGTCCGGTAAATTGGTCTGCAATCGCTGATTACCTTGAACTAAGTAGTAACTTTTGCACCCCATTCAGTTGCGTCTGAGGCACAGAGAGCACATATTGCTGTGATAGGTCCGAAAATCATCTGTTAGTCAGATTCCAATGCGATGACAACCCGAGATAAACTTAATGCGCTGGCTGCCAATCTGTGGTGGAGCTGGAACCCGGAGGCCCAGGAGCTCTTCCGGCGACTCAATCCCGATGCATTTGAACAGCACGCATCAAACCCACGAATCGCGCTGGCCAACGCGAACGAAGACGTCCTGGGAGACGCGTCGTTTGCACGCGATGTCGACGAAGTCTACGATGCTTTTTCGACGTACATGAAGCGCACTCCTGAGATCGAAGATGTGCCGCGTATCAGCTATTTCTGCATGGAGTTTGGCCTGCACGAGAGCCTGCCGCTCTATTCTGGCGGACTCGGCATTCTGGCGGGAGATCATGCCAAAGCGGCGTCAGACCTGGGGCTGCCTTTCACCGCTGTCGGTATCTTCTTGAAGGAAGGATATTTTAAGCAATCTTTCGATGACGAAGGTATGCAGCAGCATGATCATCCTGCGATAGATCCAGAAAAGCACCCGCTTGCCAGGGTAACCGACGATGCAGGTGATCCTGTAACCGTTACCGTTCACCTTGGCGAGAGTCCACTGCACTTGCAGGCCTGGCATCTGAAGCTGGGTCGCACAGATCTATACCTTTTAGATTCCGACATCGACGCAAATCCGGAGGAATACCGGAGCCTTACCCGGCGGCTGTACCAGGGTGGCAACCTTGTCCGGCTCCAGCAGGAGATTATACTTGGCATCGGAGGGCTACGTCTGCTGGATGCAATCGGAACCGAGACGGATGTCTACCACCTGAACGAAGGACACTGCGCCTTCCTTACCCTCGAGCTGCTTCGCAAACAGCTTGACTCCGGTCAGCCGCTACAGTCTGCGGAGGAGTGGGTACGCGAACGGTGTGTCTTCACGACCCATACCCCGGTGCCGGCCGGCCACGACAGGTTTAAGCCCGACGTGTTTACCGAGCAGATGACGGCCTTTCGTGAGCAACTGGGTTTTTCGGAGGAAGAGCTGCTTGCCTACGGCAGGCCGGACCCGGAGGATGACGAACTACCCTTCACCATGACCGTGCTGGGCCTCAGGCTTAGCCGGACATCGAATGGGGTCTCTAAACTGAATGGCCACGTAGCCCGGCAGCAGTGGCAAGAGATGTACCCGAATCGCCCACTGGATGAGGTCCCGATTGGGCACATTACCAACGGCATTCACCTCCCGACCTGGACGGTGCCTCATGCGCGCGCTTTTCTCGGACAGCGCTTCGGGAATTGGCTTGCAAGGCGGCATGATCCGGAGTTCTGGCAGCAGGTAGAGGACATCCCGGACGAGGATCTCTGGCGGTATCGGAGCTCTCTGCGCGGGCTGCTGATTGACTACGCCCAAAAGGCTAATAGCCAACAGACGCTGAAGCAGCCGTTCGACCTGAACCCCGACGCACTTACAATCGGTTTTGCCCGTCGATTTGCAACCTACAAGCGGGCCCCGCTGCTCTTCAGTGACGTCGACCGGGCCGCCGAACTTTTCGCTGACTCAGATCGCCCGATACAGATTCTGTATGCCGGCAAGGCTCATCCCGAAGACAAAGGCGGCAAGCGTTTTATTCAGCAGATCGTGGAGATGACGGAGCACCCCGCTATCGAGGGGAAGCTGATCTTCCTGGAGAACTACAATATGGAGATCGGGCGTATGCTCGTCTCAGGGTGCGATGTGTGGCTGAACAACCCGCGGCGCCCGTATGAAGCCAGCGGTACCAGCGGACAGAAAATTTCCGTACACGGCGGCCTCAACCTTTCTATTGCCGACGGATGGTGGCCTGAGGGATACAACGGCTCCAACGGTTGGGTAATCGGTCCGGAGGCAACGGGTAACCTCAAAGATCCTCGACCGGAGAAGGAGCAAGACAAGCAAGACGCCGAAGCACTCTACACCATGCTTGAGGAGCACGTTGTCCCCACGTTCTACCAGCGAGATGAAGACGGGTATCCGCGGGAATGGGTTGCGATGATGCGGGAGGCGATGAAAACACTTCCCCACGCATTCAGCGCCAAGAGGATGGTGGCTGATTACGTCAACACCGTATACCGTATCCCTGCCAACGTGTAGCTTTCAGTGAAATGAAAGCTACTGTACGAGGCTCTCTCGCATTCGCGGGAGGGCCTTTTTTTTATCGGTGATACCGAACCCTAAATCGCTCGTCTGCTCCTTGCGGATCTTGCTCGGTAGTCTCCACCTTGTCCACACGCGCAGACCGCGGCCCCGAGGCCACAGCCTTCATCAGCTGATTCACCTGATCTGTCGTCCCCTCCACCTCCAGTTTGACAGATCCATCGGGCTCGTTTCTAACCCAGCCACTCGCCCCAATCTGCTGAGCTGTCTGCCGCGTAAAATGCCGGAAGCCTACGCCCTGCACCCGTCCGGTTACACGAGCGGCAACACGCTTTCTCTCATTTCCATCCATATCCTGTTCATACCTTTGGGTTAGAAACAAAAACAGCGCCGCCGGAAACTCCGACGACGCTATGGTGAAGGCTACAACAGTTTAGACGTCATTCTCTGAAAGGAGGCCACGGGACATGCACCAGTCGGTGAAACCTTCTACAAGTTGTTCGAAGGACTCCAGAACAAAGAGTGTATCTTGAAGCTCGTACACCGTGTAGTCTTGCTCCACGATGACCGCCGGGTCGAATGGCAGTTTCTCGACTTCGTCAGAGAGCGCGTGCTGCACCTCCTCTTTGGAAGAAAGAATCCCGGCACCGAAAATGCGGAGTCCTTCCTTCTGCTTGATCAGACCGAATTCAACTGTGAACCAGTGCAGGCGCTCCAACCGTGGCCGATCGGCACCCTCAGCATGCAGTGCAGCCTTGCCGAAGAGATTGTAGAAGTCGGCAAACTCCGGCTGCGTCAACATCGGCATGTGCCCGAACATATCGTGGAAGCAGTCCGGCGCCGGCGTATAGTCGAGCTCATCCTCGCCCCGGATGTAGTCCGTTGAAGGAAATTGACGATTCGATAGCAGGTTGAAGAAGTCCTTCTCATGGAGAAGCCCGGGAATGCGAGCCACCTCCCAGTTTGTTTCACGTTTCAGATTGCTACTGACGTCGGCCAGCGCGGGCAACCGCTCGGGTGTCATTCCCAGTTTTTCCACGCCTTTCAGAAATGCATCTCCGGCACGGCCGGGCAGCAACTTCATCTGTCGCTCGAAGAGATACTTCCAGTTGGCATGGTCCTGATCGGTGTAGTCAGGATACTCGATTTCATCTCCAACCGGAGGCGGGCCGTCAAGCGATTGAGGGATGCAACGGGGATCTACCCCCTCCTCCGCTGCCTTCTCGTACGCTGACTTTTCAGCTTCCTGTACTGCATCCTGATCTGCGGTCTTGTCTTCTATCATAGTCTTCTATCTGTTTATACGAGAAACTCTGGCGTTACTGCTGGAACCGCTTCCAATGCGACAGAGCATATACGGCTGCCAACATTTATGTACGACTACGCCACGGGATTATTCCCGCGAGGTGCGCCCTATTCTGGCTGGTGCCGCAGATACACGGCGACGGCCACGTATCCAATAAATGCTACAAGTCCCAGTCCCGCAATATCCGTGGAGGGCCTCAGCATTTCTTCCAACACCATATTCGCCATCAGCATCACCAACATAAACATACCGGCGAAGATGGATGCTCCCACGATAATCAGTGGCCAACTACTAAACGCGAGGTTACCAAACATGCAGACGTGGTTGAGCGAACTGAAACGCGGCCGCAAAGAGTGTCAACTATGAGTTGGTGGTTGTCTGCGTTCCGGTTGGATTCCTTCCGGGGCTACAATAGAATGCCGGCTGCGGCGAATGCGAACACCGAGATGCCAGCGAGCAGCAGGGCATAGGGCAGCTGTGTATTGACGTGGTCGACGTGATCGCACGCAGCGGCCATCGATGAGATAATGGACGTGTCGGAGAGTGGTGACGAGTAGTCCCCGAAGATGCCGCCCGACAGCACCGCCCCCAGCATCAATGCTGGAGCAATGCCGAGTCCTTCAGCCAGGGGCATGGCTACCGGAACCATGATAGCGAACGTAGTCCATGAAGAACCGAGGGTAAAGGAAATGAAGCCTCCGACCATAAAGACCAGCGGCGCGATCCACCAACTGGGGCCACCCTCCCCTACCAGCCCCACAATGTATTGCCCCATCTCAAGCTCGCGTGACACCTGACCCAGCGCAAACGCAAGAACAACGAGCAGCGTCACGGGCACCAAACCAGCGGAGCCCTTCAGCACTACATCCATCGAGTCGGGAATCGACAGAATGGACGTACCACCGTGCAGGGGTACGGCATAGAGCACCATAGCGAACGCTACGGCTACACCCACAGCCCAGAACACTGCAGTAGAGCCACTACCTTGCATCATCGCACCATCGCCTGTAATGTACAGGCCGGCGAAAATCATCCCGATCATTATGCCCAGCGGCACGATCAGATTGTACGTCCGGAGCGGCGTGTCCTCTTCTGGTTCGATGCCTGCCACTTCATCGGAAATCATAGGGCGAGATCCGGGGCGCGTAAGCTGGCCCTTTCGCGCAGCTCGCCGCTCGGCCCTCCGCATCGGACCAAATCCCCAGCCAGTGATAGCCAGCAACAACGCAAATGCGATTGCAAACCAGGAAAAAAAGTTAAAGACAAGCGCGTTCACCAGTAACCCAACCGACTCTCCCGCAGCAATGCCCTGCGCCGCCAGTAGTCCAAGCACGTACGCCCCCCACGCGTTGAGCGGGATAGACATGCAGACGGGGGCACTGGTGGCGTCGCAGTAGAACGCGATTTTCTCGCGCGCAAGCTGAAGCTTGTCAAATAGCGGGCGGCTAACCGCACCGACCGTCAGTGAAGTAATATTCGACTCTACAAAGATCAGGATGCCAACCACCCACGCGAGCAGTTCAGCGCCCCGTCGGGTATTCCCCCATCCGCGGCGTTGAGCCCACGCCACAAACCCTGCCACACCCCCCGACGCCTGCAACAGCGCGATGAGCCCGCCCACCAGCAGGCAAAAGAGCACAATCATGGTGTTTGTGTCCGACTCGAACACGAGCACCAGTTGGTCGCCGAGTTCGCGCAGCCCCGTTAGCGGATTCCCACCAGCAAGGATGCTGGTGCCCAACCAAAGCCCGACCAGCAGCGACAGGTATATTTCCCGGGTCCAGAGCGCCAGCACGATCGCCAGCACGGGAGGCAAGAGGACGATCCATTCCATAGGCGTGAGAGCGTGTTACCCCCGGTCAGCAGGGGTCATCAATGAGGGCGGTAGAGCACCGGGTCTACTTCCACTTGATGTTACAACCCATGGACGGATGCTGCTCGATGGTTACTTCCCCGTCCTGCAGCAGCTGATCAAGAGCTTTCTTAAGATCGCCGCCATGCGGGGTGCCCTTGTTTGGACGCGTTTCGTCGAAGCGGCCCCGGTAAACAAGTTTACGGTCGCCATCAAACACGAAGAAGTCTGGCGTGCAGGCCGCCTTGTATGCTCTGGCCACGTCCTGCGAGTCATCCCTCAGATACGGAAATGGAAAGTCCTTCTCCCGCGCACGCTCCGCCATCGGCCCAATACCGTCTTGCGGATGCGTTTCGGTGTTATTCGAGCAGATAGCGATAAACTGCACTCCTTTCGCCTGATACTCCCGTGCCGTCTCCACCAGTTCATCCTCAAGATGCTTCACGTACGGGCAGTGGTTGCACGAGAAGACAATAACGAAAGCGCGCGCGTTCGGATAGTCGTCGATGCTGCGCGTATCGCCTCCGGCATCGTCAACCTCCGGGTTGGCTGCCGGAAGATCGAATGCTGGTGCTTCGGTGCCCAGAGATAGCATGCGGGATTCAGTAACGGCCATAGGAGAAAGGCTGGTCTGGTTCGTTCAGGAAAATTGCGTGGAGCGTACGAACATGGCTCTGCTCGGTTCGGGTTCAGACAGTGGGCGTCTTAACATTCTGAAGATGCGTGCGAAGCCGATCGAGCAGTGCCTGCTGCGAAGCTGGGACATCGCTATACGTACAGATCCGCAGCGCACACGGAATGTCGGAGAGCACCGTGTCCATTCCCATAACGCCAAGTACAAGTGGCACATCAAGCGCAGACAGCTCCTGCGCGAGTGTATGTTGCGCTGGCGTTAACCCGTATCGTTTCCAAGCACCAGGCTGAACAACCGCGAGCACAATGTTCAGATCGGAATTCGCTGCCGCCCGGAGATAGTGGTCGGGAAGCAGGGTACGATCTGATGTCACAACGTGGTACTCGACGGCGGACGCAATCCGGCTAAGATCAGCCTTAAGCTCATCTCCTCGGTTGGCAAGTGCCTCCGTGCGACCGACTGCGAAGACCGCAAGTCGATCGTGCTTGGTCGGCAGCGGGTCCGAGCACTCGACTTTTAGCGCTGCGTCAGCGATCTCCGCCGCCCGCCGACGGTGCTCCTGGCTTCCGACGCGGCGCTTGCCATAAATCATTTCAGGCGTGCTGAAAATGGAGGTGCCGAATCGCTGCGCAAGCTGGCGCTTGGCCAATAGTACACGCTCGGCCGATTCACGTATCCGGTCCTCACTAAGGTGGCCCTCCCGAGTCGCGCGCAGGATACCCTCTACCGCAGAACAGGCGTCCTCTGGATCCAGGATGATATCGATTCCAGCGGCTACACAGGCTGCTGCCTGCTCGCCCGGATCCTTAATGTGTGAGGTCAGCGCGCCCATCCGCAGGCTGTCCGAGATGATCAGGCCATCATAGGAAAGCTCGTCTCTGAGTATTCGGACGATATCATTGGAGATGGTAGCAGGCGCACCAGAATCGTCCAGAGCAGGATGCGCCACGTGGCCAACCATAACGCCGTCTGTTCCAGCTTCAAGCGCGGCTTGGAAGGGTGGAAGATCAAGCTCGCGCCAGCGGTCGAGGTTATCGTTAAGAACGGGTAGCACCTCATGTGAGTCGACAGTCGTGGCGCCATGGCCTGGAAAGTGCTTCGCTACGGTAAGCGCGCCCTCGGTTCTTGCTCCGCAAACGTACGTGGTTACATAGGAGGAAGCGAGCGCGGGGTCGGTGGCGAATGCACGTGTCGCTATGATGGGGTTGTTAGGCTCGCGCTGGACATCCGCCACGGGAGCGAGGAGCAGGTGCACCCCCATAGTGAGGGCCTCTCTGGCGGTAGTACGTGCAAGCGTCGCTACCGCACCCGGTCGCTCTCGAGCCGCGCTTGCGCAGGCCATGGCATGTGGAAATACCGTTGCGCCGGTTAGCTGTTGCCCTGCCCCACGCTCAAGATCCGAGGCAATGAGCAGGGGCACCTCGCTCACCTCTTGCAAACGCCGAATCACCGCTGGGGTCGTGGCCGCATGTCCGTTGAAAAGCAGAAACCCTCCAACCGGATACTGCGCCAGAAGCGCCTCGGCCTCAAGCGCAGCCTGCTCGGCGGTTTGCTCCGGCGACATCCACGATCCCAGCCGAGGAAATACAAGTTGGGCTGCGGCTTCTTCCAGCGTCTGTAGAGACGCAACATCGGCCGGTGATGTCACCCCCTCATCCATTGGTGTCTCAAGCAATCCACAAAATGCTATGTCAAAGGTAAAGCTCGTTCTCGCGAATATATCGACGGACGGCGTCAGGTACCAAATAGCGGATGGATCGCTGCTTCCGCCAGCGGGCTCGAATTTCAGAGCCCGATAGCTCAAGGAGCGGTGCATCGGCAAAACGGACTGAATTGGCGAACACGGGATCCACCACGCCTGACATCACGCCAGGCCGTTTATACACGATGATGGGCACCGCCGCAGCAATCTCCTCTGCCCTATGCCAGTCTGCGAAGGTGCGAAGACTGTCGCTCCCAATGATAAGGTGGAAGTTCGTCTGAGGCTCTTTTTCCTGTAGCGCGTGAATTGTGTCGATGGTATAGGATGTACCCCCACGCCGAATTTCAATATCGCTGATAGCGAACCCATCGAAATCTTGCACGGCCAACTCGGTCATGCGGAAGCGTTGAGCCGGTGTCGCCAGTTCGCCGTTTTCCTTGTGCGGCGGGCTGAAATTGGGAATCCACAGGACGCGGTCGAGCGCAAACTGATCTCGTACCGTTTCGGCCACGATCAAATGGGCTACGTGTGGAGGGTTGAATGACCCGCCAAAAATGCCGACCTCAGCCATGTGCGTGCGTGGATTGTGGGTATAAAAAGAGACGGTTCCCCCGTCTGGAAGAACCGCCTCTAAAGGACTAAATATTGCTACCACACGTCAGTTTTCGGCGAGCAAGCGCTCGTGTCGCTCTGACGCGCGTTCATAAAGGCGCTCTGCCTGTTGCAACAACGGACTATCCGGGAAGAGTTGCAACATCTGCTGGTACCGCTCCAGTGCGGGCTCTAAGCGCTCAGCCTGCCGGCTTGGTACACTGGCTTCGCTAAAGGCAATGTACATGCGGATAGCGCCCAGCATTGCGTCGTCCGCCCATTTGGTATCAGGGTACTGGTCAAAAACTTTATCGTACGATAGGGCTGCAGCCTGGTATTGGCCACGGGTTTCGTACTGCTCGGCAGCGTAGACCTGCTTCCGGGCGAGCTTATTGCGCATCTCGTCTATCTTGTCAGATGCCAGATCCGCACGTTCCGAATCTGGAAAGCGCTGAACGTACAGCTGGAAGAAGCGCAGAGCCTGACGCGTAGGTGTCTGATCAAACTGGTACCGGGGCGATCGCACGTAGTAGGTCATGGCACGCTGAAATTCAGCTTCCTCCACACGGGGATCAGTCCTGTAGAGCTCTATGAAGCGAGTAAATTCCTGGGCTGCAATTATGTACTCGCGATTCTCCTGGTACGAGCGTGCGAGATAGAACTGTGCTTCCGGAGCATATTCGTGGGTTCTACCAAAGTCGAATACCGCTCTGAAATAGCGAGTAGCCCGATCGTACTGTTCATTTTCGAAGCGCTCCATCCCTTGCTCAAAGGCGTCCTGTGCACTTTCGTACTGTAGCTCGCCTGAACTACCGCACGCGCTTAGCACGAGTGCCGTCAGTAGAGCCATCAGAGGGAGTAAGAGGAGGCGGGGCATCATACCTTCGGAACCAAAAAAGAGAAATACTTCGGAAAGCCAGCGAGAACTTCATTCGGTGGGGAGCCAAGGCGCTCACTATCGCCTGTTCGCGCGGTCGTACGACCCATCAGGTAGCCAGTTCCACCTGTGGTGGCTACCGGAGCAGACGGACACCCCCCAGATGAACCGAGTGAAAAAAGAGCGCCTGGTTTATCATTTCGCCCTGGAAGTCAAACCGCATGCCGAGCCCCTCGAACCGTGATGCGTTTCGCACATCTTCCGCGAGCTCGCCTGAGTCTCCGTTTTCCATCACATGCAAAAGGAAGCGTACCAGGTCATAACCCACAAACGATAGACGATCGGGCGCTTCGTTCGCCAGCAAATTGTATCGCGTTACAAACGTCCTTACCTCGGGCGAGTTATCCTCAACCCAGAAGTCATTTGAGTAGACGGCCTCGAAACTTCGAGCCTCCGACAAGGGAATGTTGTCGTGCCACTCTGCATTTCCAAGAGCACGTACGCTTATCCCCGCGCGATCGAGCGCACCCAGTGCGTGCCTCACATCTCGCGATACCCCAGTCCCAGAAAAAGGCATGTACACGGAGTCAAAGGCTTTGTCACTGTCCTCGCCCGCCACCTGTTTAAGCGAGTCGGCTTTTACATCATCGGTCCAATCTGCCCAGTCGGAAGCCGTTTCCACCGAGTAATAGAAAGGAACGTGCATGCCCTGTCGCTCAGCCTCGGCAATGAAGCCCTCGGCCATCACGGTGGAGAGTTCGCTGTTCGCCTGAGCGAGCACGCCGGTGCCCTTCAAATTCAGACTGTTAGCTGCAAAGCGTGCCATGGCGCGTCCACGTGTAGCCACCGATGGATTGGCCTGAAAAACGTACCGCCGGCCATCAGAGACAGCGTCCTGAGTAGCCATTGGGGCGATCAGCACGGTGTCATGCTGTTCCGCTACCCGTCCGGCCTCCAGCGCATCCTCGCTGTACACGGGCCCGATGATGACATCCACTCCCCTCTCAATAAGCCGCTCGACAGCCGCCCGCACACCACCGTTGGCATCGCTGGTTTCCTCAAACATCATACGTACGGGGCGCCGGTCCTCTTCGAGCGGGCGCAGAAAAGCTACATCCTCCACGTCTCCTTCGAACGCAGCCATAAGCTGGTCCAGATCCACGGCGCCGTTCTCTTCCTCCACTGCCAAACGTATCCCGTTAAATAGCTCCTGCGCCAAGAGCGACTGCTCCCCTTCTAATGCCAGCGCGATGCCCAACCGAACCGGATCGGGATCAGCCGCCTCGGCGCCCTGATGATCGGCGACAAGGGAGCGCAGTTGCTGCATATCTGCTGCATATCGACTGTGCCCGTACGAATCGAGCAGTTCGGCTGCTACCGCATCCGCTTCCTCATAGGCGCCTGCACGGAAGGCGGCTTTGGCATGCATGGCCATGGAAGCCGTCGTCCGCTGGTGCAACGGGAACGACGCGTAAATACGCTCAAATAGCAGCTTGGACTCCTCATACTGCCCCTCCTCAAACTGAGCAACAGCTCGCTGGAAAAGCTCTTCTGCATCGGAAATGCGTGGGACCTCTTGCTCTTGCGCGTGCACAAGCGACGCCGAAAGCAGCAGAATCGGCATCAGAACCAGCAGGATTCTGCCGAAATATGACATCAACATCGTTTGGTTGGATAACTTCATAAACGGATAGCACGACCCGGGATCATTACGATGCAATAAACAAGCCGCCCTCATCCGCATCGAGGCGGTGACCACGGTGCACTATCACTCCCACTCTATTGTTGCGGGCGGCTTGGAGCTCACGTCGTACACACATCGATTGATGCCCCGGATCTCGTTCACAATGCGATTGGAGACGTGCGCCAAAAATTCGTAGGGGAGGCGCGCCCAGTCGGCGGTCATCCCATCTACGGAGGTAACCGCACGGATGGCACAGACGCTCTCGTACGTGCGCTCATCCCCCATTACCCCCACGGTTTGCACCGGTAGAAGGACGGCGAAAGCCTGCCATACATCGTCATAAAGCCCGTTTCGTGGCAGCTCTTCAATGAAGATAGCGTCCGCCTCCCGGCGCTTCG
>SLED01000345.1 GCA_007124945.1 Salinibacteraceae bacterium
AACACCAAATGACATACCGTAGTTCTTGGCATCCTCCTCTGTCAAAATACGCCAACCGACTCCTCCCTTGAGGGAGGTGCCGAAGGCGGAGGGTGTCAAGCCAACAATAGCGGATGTGCAGAACGAACGCCATCCCGGCACGATGGCTTAACACCCCCAGTCGCTGGCGCGACAGCCCCCTCAAGGGGGCGGTTTGTAGCGCCCGCTCCTCCAATTCCAGACCGCGCTTACGTGTATCGCCAACCAACCTTCCCTTGCGGGAGGTGCCGCGTCACATCTCGCCCGGTGCTCGCGATGCTACGGCACGTAGGTGATGCGGTCGGACTTCGTCTGACCGTCACCTGTTATCCGCACGATGTAAACCCCGCCCGCGAGGCGTTCGCCGCCGGAGCCGCGCCCATCCCACTGCACGTCGTACCGGCCAGGACGCTGCACCTCGTCCACCAGCGTGGCGACGCGTTGCCCGAGGATATTAAACACCTCCACCTGTACCGACATTTCTTCCGGGATAGCATACTCGATGGTGGTCTCGGTTGAGAACGGATTAGGGTAATTACCGCGCAGTTCGAGTTCATCGGGTGCATCACTATCCGTGATATCCTCCAGCGCACCGACAGAGATTTCGAGCTGCTCTGTATCCTGAGAGAGCGTGAACGTGGCGGTTTCATCGTCCGAGAGCACAACGCTACCACCGTCGGGCAGCATCAGTGACACTGAGGCGTTATCGAGACCCGAAATTCCTGACGGAAGGAGTGCAATGCTGGATCCGGCCTGGCCTTCAATCGAAAGGACAAACACGTGCCCGTCAGTGCCATCGTCTTCTACGATGTGGGTAGCGAGTGGCCGTTCGCCCTCTTGCCCCGAGATCGAGACGGAGGCGGCACCAAACGGATTACGCGGAGCAACATAAGCCCGCGCGGACGAACCAATGCCGAGTTCAACGCTACCGATAGCCTCATCGTCAGCGTACGCATCCAACGTGAAGCGTGACTCATCGGTGGTGGAAGTAGCGGCCGCGGCCGCTTCCTGCGCCTCCGGATCCAGCGTGAGGCTACGCACATCACTGTCTGGGTCATTAAAGAAGTAGAACGCCTCCCCTGTTGACCCTGCCGGAAGCGTACTCGACTCCGAATAAAGCCCACCTTCAAATCCCCACAGCGGCTGAGGATTATCGACAGCATTGTCGCTCATTACCTCATCCCACACGATTTCAGTTTCGAAGGGGTTGACCAGGATATTCCAACCCGACCGGAGCGGCAAGTCGAAAGTGCCTTCTGCAGATAATTGCACTGAGAGGATATCCTGCTGTACACTCCACGCGTCTCTGGCAAGCGCCCAGTATCCACGCCCTGCAGCGAAGCGATCCTCACCCGAAAGCTCAGTCAGGTAATCTGAAGGCGACCCCT
The DNA here is from genome assembly GCA_007124945.1 of Salinibacteraceae bacterium. Lineage (GTDB taxonomy): Bacteria > Bacteroidota > Rhodothermia > Rhodothermales > Salinibacteraceae > Tc-Br11-B2g6-7. The sequence goes on from SLED01000345.1 coordinate 1,407, forward strand.
CCTCTCCTGTGTCTTCAAATACTCGGTAGGAGATACCAGCTGTGCCGCTAAACATGGCATCAAGTTCAACACCTGCCACACCGGGAAGCCCGATCAGCCGGTAGCTGTTCGGATCTGTGAAGTCCTCGAACGATTGCTCGATCTCTATGGATACCGGTTCCGTGACGGCCGCTGACATATCCACATGGATAGCCATCGCGTCATGATCAGAAGACGAGAACGTCGTGGTAGCGTCACTCAGGAAAGTGTGCGGCGCATCGATATTCGCACGGATGTACGCGCGATCTGTGACAAGCGGGGTGAGCCGGTCGTTCGTTAGAATGTGATCGAGGACCTGTGCAGCACCCTCAAAGATAAACGAGTAGCGGTCGAGCGGATCCAGTTCAAGTACCTGGTTATCCAGCGGTCGATCAAGAATTGGATCTCCTTCGAACTCCTGCTCACCGGGTACGATGTCGCCGGTAAGTTCACCGAGCACGTGAGCATACCCATCAGTAAATTCGAACGCGTTGAAGTCGCCCAGTACGGCCACGCGCATGGCGGGATCATCTGTTTGAATAGTTTGCACCATCTGTGCGATCGAGCGCGCCTGTTCGAACCTCTTACCCCGAATGAAGTCGGTGTTGCCATCTTCAATGTCGATACGGGAGCGGTTGTGAATCACGAGCACGTTCAGGGGTAATTCTTCGCCGTCTACCTCTATGTCACCGGATACCAGAAACGGCGCCCGGTCGTGCACGCGCTGATTCGGGCTGAATGACAGGGTCTCCTCACGTCCCAAGTCCTCTGTTTCCACGTTAAGAACGGACGTTTGCACCAGCGCGCCGTTGCGGATACCACGCCCATCTGGCGTACCGGTGTAGGCATCATAGGTAACACCGCACGTGCTGGCAATAGCATCTGCCAGATCCTCAAGCGAGCCCTGTCCACCGGACTCCTGCACGCCGAGAATCTCTGGTGTTTGCATAAGATCGCACACGTATGCCGATTGCTTCTGGAGACGGTTTTCATAGCCGCCCGGCGTACTGTCCCCTTCACCCGGACCAAACAGATCAAACAGGTTGAACGTCCCGAGTACGATCTCTCCATCCTCGCGATCACGAACGCCAGAGAGCACCTCGTCTTCAGGTGGATTGTCTACCGTGAGTTCGCTTGGCCAGATGACGTGCTCATCGAAAGCGAAGACCAGGGGTCCTTCGGCGGATACGCTGGCACCCCGGAAAACGACGTCGTCGAAGCTGGTCGGGAAGTTGCCCGGCGATATGTCAATCTCGAACAGCTGCTGATTACCGTCCCATACCGGTCGATCGGGTTCTCCCGGGTACGGGATGCCGGGTTGCCGGAAGTTGCGGTCAACGTCAAAGCTCCCCGCTGCGTCAACGTAGAAGTTACCGAACCGATCGGTTGCACTCGTCGCGATTCCGTCGTCCACCGACACGATCATGCTCTGATACTGGTAGATGTCCGGTACATCAAAGGGGCCCGGATCAGGCGTTGTAGCGTCAAACTGAACAGGTTCAGGTACATCCGCCGTGCCCGTGACGGAAAATGACGCACCACTTCCCAGTTGCGTCCAGCCGTTGAACTCTTCTGCAGTACCCGTCACTTCCACTTCGTCACCCACCTCAACGCCGCTGGGTGAGCTACTAGTGAAGACAAAGAGTCCCCTGGAGGATCCGTCTGGACAGTCGTCCTCGCGGGTCACCATCTGCATAAAAAAGCCGTTGTTCGCGATAGCAGTAACAACGTTTTCGCGGGTCGTCACCTGCTCATCTTGCAAAGGCGTTCTCGTGCCAGTTCCCTGAATCTCACAGATGAGGGCGTCTGTCAGGTCGACATCGTCTGCCGTCCGGATGTCACTTGCACGGACGGGTTCAAGTTGAAAGCTCTCTCCAAACCGGCTTACGATCCCCACGTACGTGAACGGTTCGTCAGGAATCGGTTGGCCAACTGCCCCGCTATCGCCTTCGTTTTGAATGCGGAGATCGCCGATGTCCGTGCCATCGTCAATGTCGTAGTTCGTTTCCGACCGAAAAATGGAATCATCCGTATCAATCGTGATGTCCGTTACACGGACGAGCTTGGACTCGAACTCCTCTCCTCCATCGTTTATCTCTTCCAGGGTTAGCGCCAACTCTTCCGGCAGATCATTTCCGGTGGATAGAATCGTCGGGTCATCCGGGCTGCCGATCTGTTTTTGCTCGTTGAACGCTGTGCGGTCGCCGGTGACTCGAATTTCATCACCCTGGTTTACGCTGTTGGCGAAATCACCGGATGGATCGAACACTGCTATCCCGGCCGTGTCATCCTGAATGCGCGTGAGACGCCCACGCGCCCGTGTGACGACGCCCTCCACCGTGACGGTCCCCGAGGCCTGCTCCCGTGCCTCAGCGATAGTTATTACATCTTCATCGCCATTATCATCTGGAGGCGTGAGGTCTTCGTCCGTTACGAAATCGTCCCCGAATACAGGGATCAGCCGGACGACATCGCCAAAGCGTCCCACCACACCTTCATAATCGAAGGCTTCGGAGGGTATGAGCAAGCCGCCGATTGCTGTCTCGTTGGGTTGCATCGCCCGCAGTGCGAGCTCGCCGGTGGCATCAACAGCGGTATAGCTGGTGTTATTCTCAAATGTGCCCGATTCCTGCATCGTGACATCGTTGACGCGTACGAGCACACTTTCGTAATCGTAATTCCCGTCGAGCTCCGACAGCGTTACCTCAAGTGGGTCCGGTGCGTCATCACTCCCTTCAATACTGTAGGAAAACAGGTCATCCCCATTAATCTGCAGCAGATCATTGAACGCAGAGATCTCCCCTTCAACACGCAGAATCGTTCCCTCGGTGATTGTACCGTCCTCAATCGCATCCTGAAAATCATCCGACAGCGCGCCACCAACCTGCCGGATCATCATGCCGCTGGCCCCCAGGTCGCCGCTATCGTCCTGAATTCTGGCATAGGCGCCAAACGCACGCGTCACAACCCCTTCTATCAAAACCTCGGTGCCGGACCCCTGTGCACGTGCATCCGCAATAGAGGTCGGATCATCGGCCGCCGAGGCCGGGCTGATAGACAGCCCGAAGAGAACAGAGAAAACGGTGAAAACTGCAAAGAAGCGGTACCAGATATGCATATAGAGATTCGGCTTGGCTCGCGTAAATGGAATTGAAGTACGATACGCATTTATTGCCGCGAATGCCACACAGAAGCGTGCGCATGCATACCAATAATACGGATTTAACGCATTGCTTACGGTACCGGAGATAAAAGTGCAGATGTGCGGCCCTTTTCGTGGCAGCACCCTCCGGGAAGGTCGGACAGCGTGAGTGTGGATACAGAATGGGAGTGTTACATTTCTCGCCATGATGACGCCACGAAAAAAGGGCATGCCCCATTTGGAGCATGCCCGTACCGATCGCAGGTCGTGTTTAGTATGATTCAAGGTAGATCTCCAGGAGCTCCCACCCATCATGTCGTTCCTTAATGATGAGCTCGAAGTCCTCGCGGACCTGCCCCCGGATCCCGGGTTCACGAACGCGCATGGTACCAGCGATGAAGTATTCACCGCGCCCGAGATATTCCACGGTGACGGATCGACTATTCGGGCGGAAGCGGGGGAAGTTCACTCGGGCGTTACGGGGGAGGAAGTCGTAGATGAAATCCTGCGCCACTTCATAGGCGAATAGCCGTTGATCGAACGATGGGCGAATTACACGCGTGGTGCGCGTGCTTATAATCCGGTTGACGTGGAAACTCAAATGGAACGTTGCAAACCGTGCTACCCGCGGCTGGAGCACCTTGTAGCGTACTACGCGTGGAGGCGGAGGCGCTGGACGTGCTGGCACGATTATGCGATGCGACCGTCGCGAGCCGATGCTTGATCGGCCGGGAGCCGAGGCCCCACGATTGGTATAGCGCGCGGAGGACGCATTACCCCGGTGGCCGGAGCGGCTGCGCGGTGTAGAGCGCGCGCTGCGATTACGCTGTGCAGAAGCGGCGCGGTTGCGCGCACTCGGGGTACGAGTCCGGGTTGCATCCCGGCGCGACGTGGAAGCCCGCGACCTGTCTCGTGTTGCACGATTGGATGATGTCGCCCGGCTGTTTCCGCTGGCGCGTTCGCGCGAGGTGGAGCTACGCTGCCGCTGGGTTGTGCTTCGCTCACGGGTAGTGCGTGGGCTGCGATCTCTCTGCTGCTGCGTACTCCGCTGCTGAGCACCGCGCTGCCTGCTCGACTGCCCCGCAGAGCGTTCGGTGCGCTGGCGGCTATTGCCCGACCCAGCGCGGCTTGAGCGGTCGCTGCTGCGCTGGCGTGCTCGCTGCCTGCTACTTCCTCTTTCAGTACGGGAACGGCTCTGCGAACGGGCATCGCCGGAACGGTTGGTACTGCGCGAACGGGCGTCACTGGATCGATTATTACTGCGAGATCGGGCCTGGCTAGATCGGTTGTTACCTCGCGACCGGGCTTCACCACTGCGACCGCGATCGGAGGTGCGCTGTTCACGCGATTGCTGAAGCACTTCTGCCGAGGCCGTTGATACCATCGGCGCAGGCCCTGCGGTACCTGCTACGAAAAATAGTGCGAGTGCGAAACTGACGATCGTTCGATGTGGCCTCATAACTACCTCCCTGTGCGTGGTCAATCGTGAACGGAGCGTGGAGAATAGTGGGCAACGATGAATCATGCGCTTTCCAGAAAAAAGCAACAAAACTGGTACTCATCCCGCCCTGAGCTCTTCTACGCTGCGTTACTACCATTTAACACAAGGAGTATGCCGGGGCCCGTGGAAGCGCGCTCCCGTACGCGCACGAAGCGTATCACGCGGTTGAATTTCAGGGGCGCCGGCACAGGCCTCTCACAATGGCTTCACTCCACATGGCAGTACCATATCGTGGCAGTACCATATCGGCCAACCCGGATCTGGGTTGCTGGGCCATCACCCATAAAAGTCGGCGCGCGGAGGGATACCGATCGTCGTGGAAAATCAGGAAATGTATCAGGGAATAGGTTAATCCAGCACGAAGGAGCGAACGTCTTCTGCATGCTTCTCCACAATAGATCGGAAGCGGCTGGCATCGATGCTCGTTTCGTTGGCGAGCTTTACGATCGCAGTTCGCGCCTCCTCTCGCGTTTCCGGGTCGCCTCCGCCGTGGAGAATGTGCTGGCTCACATGATACGCCGCGTGCATGGTAAAGCAGAGCGACCGATACCGGCGGTGAGTTGAATGATCGGGCGCGCGATGATAGCGGATGGTCATGATCTGTTCTTCCGGTAAGCGCCAGGCTCGCGCTAACTCAGCACCGGTCCGAACGTAGTCTGTCCGAAAAGTACGTACCTCCTCCCGGAGCCGTGGCGGTTTCCAGCCCAACGGGGTATCCGTCTCCTCCCACAGTTTATGATACTTCTCTGGCTGGTCACTGAGCAACGCAAATCGCCCAATCTGATGCAAGACACCAGCCGTGTAGGCGTTCTCAGGCCTGACCGATTTCTGCACTTCACCAAACGCCCGTGCCAGCAGGGCTGCACCAAGACTCTGCTGTCGGATTGAGTCGTAGATGCCCTCTACAAGCGGCGTCACGTCGTCAGCGAATGCCTGAGTCACGAGCTCCGTAAGCACGAGGTTGCAAACCGGCTGAAAGCCGAGCAGCGTGACGGCTCGCTCGACGGAGTCCACTCTGGAAGAAAGCCCGTAAAAGGGTGAATTGACATGGCGCAGGACAATACTGACGACGACGGGTTCATCCTGTAGGAGTTCAACCAGTCGTTGCACGTCAGGCTCGGGATCCTCTCCAGCCAGCAATTCCATGATGCTGGAAAGGACCGCCGGCGATGGTGGTACATTTACGCCAGCTTCGTCACGAGCGTGCGATACCCGACTCGCCCGATACTCGGGATCCATAAGGCGCTCGATCGTCTTTGTAAGCTGCCGCTTCGTGATCGGCTTGCCCATGTACTCGTCGAAACCGGCCTCAATGAACCGTTTGCGGCTCCCGGGAACCGCATATGCCGTACAGGCAATCGCTCGCAAGTCCTCCAGGTGAGGCATCGCCCGAAGCTCGTGAAGAAGGTCTACCCCGGTGCGATTGTCGCCAAGTTGAATATCGAGAATGGCCACGTCAAGATCATTCTCATCGGCAATCTGCACCGCCTCATCGTAGGATGTGGCGATCAACGCATCGCAGAAAGACCGTAACTGAAGCCGCATAAGCTTAGCTGCTTGCGGTCGATCATCAACTACAAGCACTTTCGGCGGCGCGTCCGTGTCCGGCATCTCACTCAGGTTCGTTTCCGGTATTGCGGAAGAAGCCCAATAGCCACCGCGTAAAATCCGGCAGAAGACACGTCTTTTGTCTTTGCACTACGGCAACATGGTCACTGCTACCAACACCGGGTAGACATGATCCACGTCAGGGTTCCGTTTCTGCACATCAGAAACCGTGATATAAAGACACCAACGCCACTGGCCTACCGCAAACCCTCGGGTGTACCAGTTTCGCATCAGGACCTGTGTGAGAGGCGCTGAGGTGCGGGTGACATATGGTCTTAGACTGCCATCGTAAAGTAGTCCTGCCGTTCATCCTGATGAAATTCGAGTACGCGGGCGCGGGTAAGCAGTACGAGGGTTTCAGAAGCGATTTGCTTCGTCAGGTCGGCTATATTCGCAAATTGGTCTACCGTGATATGGCCATAGGAGTCAAGATAGCGCATCAACAACTTTTCCTTTTCGCCAAACTCAAAGGCGACCCCGCCACCGGTGCCGTTCTCCGCAACCATGAGCTTAACGGCCTCCGGGCTGGCCTCCATGCTCATATCGTTGACGCGGACGTAGGCGGTGCGACCGTTGTCTGCGCCGGGGTGGATCAGGTAGTGCGGCTTCTGTGTGCTCTGGGCTACGGTGACAATGATTACGAAACGCCCGTCCTCCACCGGGGTGAGTTCGGTGGTGATAGCGACGGGCGGATCGCATAACATATCGAGCGCTCGCCAGAGAGCAAACTGTTCTTCTTCTGCGTCGCGCACACCGATGAGTTCTCCCCTGTCAGAGACCCCGAGAAGAAGTCGGCCGCCGTGCGTGTTCGCCAAAGCGATTACTTCCTTTGCTATGCGTTCTGCATTCGGGACACGGTGTTTAAACTCCAGGTGTGTATTTTCACCCAGAGCGACCAATTGAGCCAGGTCGCGCATGGAGAAATCGGAAACGACGCGACGCTGGTGTTCTGGAAGACGAGACATGTCGGAGTGAACGTGCAAGTGGACGATCGGGATGGATGCTTACGGTGCTATCACCGCTTAGCTAAAGGCACGCACTGGTCCTCCGGTATCTGTTTGAAGATCTTACTGCGATACGTAGGAAGATGAAACTACATGCCGAGAGATTTGCTCCGGAAGCGCTATGACTCACTCGTGTACTCCTCCTGAAGATGATCAGGCAGCCAGTCTTCGTGCTTGGCGCTTCGCGTCATTAGTTCAGATACGGCTGCGGTAGGGTCCTTGCCTTCAAACAGGATACCGTACACAGCCTCTGTAATCGGCATCTCCACGCCTTCACGCCGTGCGAGCTCGTAGGCTGAATCGGTCGTCCGAACGCCTTCGGCAACCATCTTCATCCCGGCCTCGATTTCTTCCAGTGATTTACCCTGGCCAATTTCTTGACCGAGATACCGGTTGCGGCTGTGCTGGCTCATGCAGGTTACCACCAGGTCGCCGATACCAGTCAGCCCTGTGAACGTCTGTGGTTGCGCGCCAAGTGCGATGCCCAGTCGCTGAATCTCAGCCATCCCCCGGGTGATAAGGGCCGCCTTAGCATTATCACCGTAGCCTATCCCGTCACCAATGCCCGCGGCAATGGCGAGAACATTCTTGACCGAGCCTCCGATCTCCACGCCACGGATATCATCATTCGCGTAAACACGAAGTCTGCGCGACATGAAAAGCTGCTGGACAACTTCCGCCACGGTCGCTCGTCGCGCGGCCGCGACCAGCGTCGTTGGCTGCCCTGCTGCTACCTCTTCCGCGTGGCTTGGCCCGTAGAGCGCAACGAAATGTTGCTTGGGAATTGTCGGGAGTACCTCCGACAGCACCTCCGTCATCGTTTTCAGCGTGCGGTTTTCAATGCCCTTTGTCACCGACACAACAATCCGCGAGGGTGCGGCGAAGGGGACCAGGCGCTCGGCAAGAGAGCGGACTGCCTGTGACGGGATCGCAACTACCCAGACGTTGTGTTCCGAGGCCACGGTCTCCAGGTTAGAGGAGATTTGCACGGAGGCCGGCAGCGCCGCTCCAGGCAGGTAAGTAGTGTTTTCGCGCTTGGTGCGAAGGGTTTCAGCCGCTTCGGCACGCCTGGCCCACAGCGTCACACGTTGGCCCTGCTGCGCGAGACTAATCGCGAGGGCGGTGCCCCAGCTTCCGGCGCCGAAAATTGCTATACGTTGCGCTGTCTCTGTCGACTGCATGCGCAGGTCATTTCATTTCATGTAACACGGATAAGCGCTTAATCCAGCTCGCCACGACCGATCATGCCCTGTGCCGGTTTGAACGATGTAAACCGGTTCTCCTCTCCGGCTCGCAAGCGTTTGATATTCGATCGGTGTGCTACAACAATCCCCACAGCCAGCAGCAGGCCGACGACGAAGACGCTTAGATCCAGGCCAGTGCCGAAAATGAAGATTTGCGCGCCGACGATTATTGGGAAAGCGACAGCACTTAGCATAGAGGCAAGCGAGACGAAGCCCGTCGTAAGCAACACGCCCGCAAAGATAGCGATCACGAGCAACATCGTAACCGGAGTGATAGCGAGCAGGACGCCGGCGGTAGTGGCGACACCCTTCCCGCCATCGAAGCTAAGGTAGAGCGGAAACATATGTCCGACGATGGCTGCCAGCCCGGCGAGCAGCGCGACGACGGTGTCGAGTTCCCAGGCACCCAGAGCAGGTATCGTATCAATGCGTAGCGTAGCGATCCACCCGGCCGCCAGCGCACCCTTTCCCATATCGATGATGAGGGCCGAGGAGCCAACCTTCCAGCCGAGAACGCGAAAGGCGTTGGTGGCACCGGCATTGTTACTACCGTAATCTCGTACGTCGACGCCGTGCACCATCTTGCCCAGCCATACGCTTGACGGAATCGACCCGATCAGATAGCTAAGCAGTAGAATTAATACGAGAGAAAGCATGGCTGTGGCTGCTTTTCACTGTAGGGGGGCACGTATCGGATGCCAAGGTAGGTTGCCCGACAACCGATATCAACGCAGGTACCCGTGCGGATGTGCCGTTACTCCACCGGACGCACCTCGCCGATCACCACTGGTTGCTCCCCGGCATCGCTGAGGAGGTTGAGGGCGTCGGACTTGGAAGCAGGATCCACAACCGCTATCAGCCCCATGCCGAGGTTGAATGTGCGTCGCATGTCGTCTTCCGGTATCGTGCCCAGTTCCTGGATCAAGCTAAAGATGGCCGGACGTTGCCACGCCGCGTAATCAACGTGGGCCTGCAGGCCATCGGGGATGACGCGCGCCGCATTACCGGGAATTCCTCCTCCTGTGACGTGCACAAGTCCTTTCACCAGATTCTCTTCAGTTAGATCACCGATCACCTTGAGATACGATCGATGCACGCGCAGCAGCTCCTCTCCCACGGATCGACCGCTGAGCGCATCGGGCCGGTCATCTACAGAAAAATGCTCGAACAGCACGTGCCGAGCGAGCGAATAGCCGTTAGTATGGAGCCCGGTAGAAGGAAGGCCGATCAGCGCATCACCCTCACTGATCGTGCTGCCATCAACAATCTGCGCCTTGTCGACAGCTCCCACGATCGTTCCGGCCAGATCGAACTCGCCCTCGGTATAGATATCCGGCATTTCGGCTGTCTCGCCGCCGATAAGGGCACAACCGTTTTGCTCGCATGCAATCGCAAAGCCCCTCACGACATCCTCCGCCACACCCGGATCGAGCTTGCCCGTGGAAAAATAGTCGAGGAAAAACAATGGTGTTGCACCACATACCGCGATGTCGTTCACGCAGTGGTTGACCAGGTCCTGCCCCACCGTATCGTAGCGTTTCGCCCGGAAGGCTACCTTCAGCTTGGTGCCTACGCCATCCACCGAAGAAACCAGCACCGGCTCATCCATCCCGGAAAAATCCGGCTGATAGAATGCGCCGAACGCCCCGATATCGGTCAGCACGCCTGGAGTAAACGTGCGCCTGACGAGAGGTTTAATTCTATCGACGGTTGCATCGCCGGCTTCGATATCGACACCGGCATCTTTGTAGGTAGTCATCTTGGCAATCGTTGTAGAGGGTGTTATCCGCTGAGAGCAGACTGCGTAAAAAACGTTTGCAGCCGAATACGGGACCGATCAAACCAGTTAATCTGGATGGGATCCGACCATACATCGAAATTTCGACGTTCTATCCGGGCAAGTAAATCGAGACCGCCTATCCAGTAGCGTTTGTAGACGCCGCGCACCCGCCATGGAAGGTCGGGCGCAAGGGGTTCGGCCTGCGCTAGTTCGTCGCGTGCCCGCACCGTCATTCGCCAGAGCACTTTTCGAAGGGCTTCATTCACCTCTCCGCTGAAGAAGCGTTCTTCCTCAATATCGTAATATTCCAGATCTTCAAGTGGAATGTACAGGCGTCCCCTATTGACGTCTTCCGGCAAAAGTACGAGCCGGCTGATCAGGAATAGCGCGCGTGAGAACGCCCTGGCATGCGGGAGTTGGAAACGATTGGCGATGTCCACGAGGTGGCCCATTGCTTCAGCCAGCGCGCAAACGCCATCGTGCATGAAGCGGGCGAGATCGTCGTAGGTGGCGAATCGCAATTCTTCGCCCTCCCGCACGGCGCTACGTATCTGCCGCGCAAATAGCTCAAGGGGTATTCCCTCTTCCTCTGTTGCCTGATAGAGGGAAGCAGTGATGTCTGTCTCCACGCCCGGAAGCTCGCGTTCTTCAAGCACGAGCGTACGAAGCGCTTCGGTAGAATGCTCGCTCCACGCCGGAGGCGCCTTCTGCGTACAGGCGTACCAATCCCAGAAAGCCCGGGCGGCCTGTTTTCGGCTTCCCCAGAAGCCCGCATCGTAATACGGACGGGGAAGTCCAGCAGCAGGCGCGGTGTCAGACATTGAAGGTAAAATCGTGCGAAGCGTTGTGCGAGATTGGTATTACCGCTCAGGCGATGCAGTGGGTCCGTGCAGAAACGCTGACGGCATCGATCTAAAGCTCCGGCATCACTCCCGAAAGCGACGCTTTACAACATTTATGAGGCTACCTTCGAGTAGCATCTCAATCTCGCGTGGCGTAAGGTCGTGGAGAGCGGTGTAGGTCTCGTCCTTTGTCTCATTTCGCACGGAGACCTTCTCGCCCGCCTGAATTGCTGCGCGCACGTTCTCCACCTTTAGCACATCGCCCTGGTCGATCCGGTCGAAGTCTGACGGGTCGGCAAAGGTGAGCGGGAGAATGCCGAAGTTGGCCAGGTTCTGCCGGTGGATGCGCGCGAAGCTCTTCACAAGTTTGACGCGCGTGCCAAGCCAGCGCGGCGCAATGGCAGCGTGCTCACGGCTGGAGCCCTGCCCGTAGTTGGTGCCCCCCACAATAGCGAAGCCCTTATCCTGACGCTCCATCGCGCGATCGAAGAAGGATTCATCGACCACCTCGAATACGAATTCGGAAATCCTGGGGATGTTGGACCGGTACGGCAGGATGCGCGACCCTGCGGGCATGATCTCGTCGGTGGAGATGTCGTCGCCCACCTTGAGCAGCACCGGGACGGTCAGTTCGTCCGGCAGCGGCTCAAACTCGGGAAGCGACACCACATTCGGCCCTTTCTCAAGCTCGGCGGATGCCTCACCATTGGTGGCGGGCGCTACAATCTGATCGGTGTTGATGATGATATCCTCCGGCTCCTCTGCCCGCGGGTAGCTCATGTCGTAGATCTCCTCCAGGTCGCGCGGGTCGGTAATCTTGCCGGTAAGCGCCGAGGCCGCTGCCGTCTCGGGGCTTACCAGATACACCGCGTCCTCCTTCGTGCCCGAACGGCCGGGGAAGTTGCGCGGTACTGTGCGTAGGCTGATCCGCCCGGTGGCCGGCGCCTGCCCCATGCCAATGCAGCCGTTGCACCCGGCCTGGTGGATGCGCGCTCCCGCCCGCGTCAGTTTCTGCAGATGACCGGTGTGCATCAGATTCTCGAGGATCTGGCGCGAGGTTGGGTTGACATCGAACGAGACGCGATCATGCACCTGATGGCCATCGACGATGTTGGCGGCAACGGCGAAGTCGCGGAAACCGGGATTGGCCGAGGAGCCCACGTACGACTGGTAGATCTCCTGCCCTTCCACCTCGCGCACAGGGACGACATTACCGGGGCTACTCGGCTTGGCGATTAGCGGCACAAGCTCGCTCAGGTTGATCTCCTCATGCACGTCGTAGGTGGCATCAGGATCAGCCTTGAGCTCCTGCCAGTCCTCCTCCCTGCCCTGCGAGCGGAGGAACCGCTTCACCTCCTCGTCGGAGGGAAAGACGGTGGAGGTGGCGCCGAGCTCGGTGCCCATGTTGGCCACCACATGGCGATCCATGCAGCTGAGGTTGTCCAGCCCGGGGCCATAGTACTCGATGATGCGATTCACGCCGCCATCCACATCGTGGCGACGGAGCATCTCCAGAATGACGTCCTTGGCGCTCACCCAGTCGGGCAGCTCGCCGGTCAGCTTCACGCCCCAGATCTCCGGCATACGGATCGTGTAGGGCTCGCCCGCCATCGCCATCGCTACGTCAAGTCCGCCTGCGCCGATCGCCAGCATTCCAATTGCACCCGCGGCGGGGGTGTGGCTGTCGGAGCCAATCAGCGTCTTGCCCGGCACGCCAAACCGCTCCTGATGTACCGGGTGACTCACGCCGTTACCGGGGCGACTGTAGTAGACGCCGAACTTGCGACATGCACTACGGAGGAACAGGTGATCATCCGGGTTCTTGTAGTCCGCCTGGATGAGGTTGTGGTCCACGTACTGGGCGGAGACCTCCGTCTGAACCTCGGGGATGCCCATGGCCTCAAACTCGAGCATCACCATGGTGCCCGTCGCGTCCTGCGTCAGGGTCTGGTCCATTTTGAGGGAGATCTCCTCGCCCGGCTCCATCGTGCCGTCCACGAGGTGCGAGTGGATGAGCTTTTCTGCGACATTCATTCCCATAGTAGGCACCGGAGGTGGGTTAGCTTATTTGTGGAGTATGGAAACATGACTGTGCGCGTAATGATGCGATCGCCACGGATAGGCGCGCGGCCTTTCACACTATCGTATTGTTCATGCGGAGACCGACGTGTATGGGCATCCAGTCGCGACTGTTACTGGTTACTTCTGAAGTTCTGTTCAGAATTTGGGCGATTATCGAGAATGCCTTCAATTCTCTCCGCAATTTCGCCGCTGATCTCGCTCTCCAGTTCGAGCGCTACCATATTTTGTTCTACCTGCTCTGGACGGGAGGCGCCGGTGATGACCGTACTGACATTTTCGTTTCGAAGGCACCAGGCCAGTGCAAGCTGAGCCATCGTGCAGTTCAACTCATCCGCAATCTCGGTGAGCCGTTCGACTTTCCGTAGCTGCCGGCGCCCCTCCTCACTCTCCAGCCGTTCGCGCAGCCACTCGTAGCCCTCCAGTTCCATTCGACTTCCGGAAGGTATGCCGTCATTGTACTTGCCCGTTAGAATACCACTCTTCAGTGGGCTCCACGTGGTGAGACCCAGTCCGATGTCTCGATAGAGGGGCCTGTACTCCCGTTCCACACGATCCCGGTGAAACATGTTATACTGCGGTTGCTCCATCAGTGGCGGGTGGAGGTGCAGTCGACGCGCGATTTCATAGGCGTGGCGTATCTTTTCGGCGCTCCACTCGCTCGTCCCCCAGTAGAACGCCAGCCCCTGGTCGACGAGGAAGCTCATGGCCCGAACAGTCTCCTCAATCGGCGTGTGCAGGTCAGGGCGGTGACAGAAGACGAGGTCCACGTAGTCCGTCTGCAACCGCTCCAGTGCCGCTTCGGTGCCTTCGATGATGTGTTTACGCGAGAGCCCTTGATCATTCGGGCCGGGCCCGCCCCAGAAGATTTTGGTCGACAGCACCAGGTCGGACCGCTTCCATCCGGCATCCTGGATGATGTTACCCATCATGGTTTCGGACTTACCCTGTGCATAGGCCTCTGCGTTGTCGAAGAAGTTAACGCCGGCATCGTAGGCGGTATGCATGCACGCAGCGGCACGTTCTTCATCAATTTGATCACCGAATGTTACCCATGAGCCGAAGGAGAGCACCGACACGCGCAAGCCGGAGCGTCCAAGAAAGCGGTATTTCATCTGTAAGATCTTTTTGTCCGTTGATGTCATGACGACGTGAGTAAGATGGCCCGTACGGCTCGTGAATTCAAGGCATGCCCCCGTGCCCGGGTGGGAATCCTTTGTAATCATTCGCGAGCCCCTGTAGCGACATGAATGGCTGCGGAGAGGGACGGTCCCGTGCGTGCATTGCAGCAGGACGGCCGCGGCGTGGTGGTGGCCATTATCAATCGATCGACGCAGGAGGTCCTGTCCATACATGACATGAGATGGGCGAACAGACGTATCATGTTACGTCTCTACAGGGGCGTTGCGCCTCCCTCGTCGCGTCCGTCTCGGGCGCGACGCATGGGCGGTGCCGGTTAGGCGCCATGGTTCGTCTTCGTTCGTCTTCGTTCGCTGCGCTCTCTGCGCTCACGATGACGTTTGGGTAGGGCGCGCATCTCGCGATTCCGACGCTCCGATTCTACGCCCTCCTGCGTATGGACTGTACTGCCCGGTCCACCAACTACCGAGCCGCCGTCCACCGCTCTCCCTCCCGTCACCGTGAGCGCAGGCCTGCCCTTGACTACGATCGAGGGATCGCTCTGCAATCCGGAGACGAAGGAAGGCGGGCTGTGCCCGAACGGGGACGGAGACCGTTTCGGGCTCGCGGGGTAGCCGAGACTGCTGCAACAAGGGTGAAGGTATTCCTGCACGCACGACCTTTGGCGCAGACCAACGCCTCTTCTCCGGGAGCTAAAAGCACGAGGTGCGGTGTCGCGTGCGGGCCTGTCCTCCCGCCTTGACCATCATGAGGATGACTCGCTCCAATGTTCAGACGCGTTATCGACGGGCCGGTACCCGATCTCATCCCGTGCTTGCTCAATATCCCACATTCGGTCGTCATTATTGGAGACGCCATAGTACATTCCGAAGGTAATCGGAGCAGTGAGTGCGCAGACGCAGAGATGTACCAGATCTCGATGGCTCAACCACGTTCTACGCAGGCGCGGGTCATCGGCTGGATTATCCCGGGCGCGTACCGAGCCGATCCGAAGACACACGGACGTAACATCATGCGATTCCGCGTAGTAACGGCAGAGCGCCTCCCCCGCCACCTTTCCGACAGCGTACAGACTGTCGGGCCGAACCGGATCATGCGCGGCAACTTCCGGGACGTCCATAGAACCGGGGTAAGGCGTTCGCTCGTAGCCGCCTACCACGTGATTCGAACTTGCATAAACAACTCGATGTATGCCGTGCCGCCGGGCGGCATCCAGCACCACCTTTGTGCCGTGGATGCCATCGTGTAGAACACGCTCCCACGGACTATCGACGCGCGGGTCTCCGGCAAGATGAATGATGGCATTAACCGTTTCACTTCCGGATAGCAGCTTATCCCACAGCCCGGAATTGGTTACGTCACCCTTATGAATCTGAACGCCGCTTCCCCGGACGTCTTTATCGATCCCAATGCGGCGAACGGTTTCAGGAAGCTGATTCCAGAGGATCTGTCCAATCAAGCCGCAAGCGCCGGTGATGCAGACACCAAGATTATCGATGGATGAAGAATCGGTCATACGGCTTGGGCTTGGGAATTATATTCGTAGCTTAGTGTGCGTACAGAATATTGTGATCCGGCAATAGGAAACGCACTTATTTACACAGAACTGTTAACGCGGTGGTTGAAGAAGAGTATCTGATTGCATTTCTCGCGGGGATCGTCCAGGGTGTAGTGGAGTGGTTGCCGGTATCAAGCCAGGGAAACCTTGCGTTATTTCTAACGCTGGTCGGCACCTCCCCTTCCATTGCACTTCAACTGGCCCTCTTCATCCAGATTGGCACGACGCTCTCGGCCACCATCTATTACTGGGATGAGATCTCAGATGCTTTCAAAGCACTTCCTTCCTGGCGACTCTCTACCGCCTTCGAAGGCCCCAACGCGATCACCTCGTTTGTCGTGGTGGCATCACTTGCTACCGGCGTGGTCGGCGTGCCACTATTTTTGTTTGCGGTGGATGCGGTGAGCGAGCTCGCGGGCGGCCTTTTTGTAGCACTTATCGGAGTCTTGCTGATCATCACCGGCGTGGTTCAGAAAGCATCCGAACGGGTTGATCTGGGCAACCGCTCTGAGCCGACGTTATTAGACGCCCTGATCGTTGGCGGCTTTCAGGGACTGACAATTCTGCCAGGCGTGTCCCGGTCCGGTACCACGGTAAGCGTGCTGCTCTTCCGGAGCGTTGAAGGGGCTGCAGCACTTCGACTCTCGTTTCTACTTTCAATTCCGGCCAGCCTCGCTGCTGGTGCCATGACGGTAGTGCGTGAAGGGGGGTTACCGGGTGTCTCGCCGCTCGGAGCACTTATCTCGCTCGTAACCGCAGCAGTAGTTGGATTCGCGACCATCCATCTGCTGATGAGTGTCGTTCAGCGGATTCCGTTTTGGCTTGTTTGTTTCGGGCTGGGTGCTCTTGCTGTGATAGGGGGAGGCGCTATGTACTGGGCAATGTAGCTGCACGCTGAAGGATCGCACGGGCGACAGGGCCTTACTCGCCCCGTCGCTTGTGGAGCTGATCCACTGCCCTCTTATGTAGCGAGAGACGCATGTCGCACAGCGGGCAACCTCCGGCAAACAGATCCTCGACGATATCCCACACGAAACGGTTGAATCAACGAAGGGAGTGCACCCTATCTTAGTGCTTTCGATCGTCCGCCGGGTCGGCGGTGCCCGGCTCCGTGCTCGTTTCTGGTGAGGATGCACCGTCGCCGCTCAGCGCAGTGGACCCGTCATCGCCGTGTGAGAGTTTGTCAGTATCATGCACCGACAGCGGTGCCGAGGGATCAGCAGGAATGGGTTCGGGGCTCACCTCATGCAGTGTGCCGCCCTTCAAGTCCCTGGTAGTGAGAGACGAGGGCTGCTGTGGTACCACCGGAGCTGGGCCTGACTGGATTAGCCGGGACGGCAAAGGCTCAGCCGTATCCGGTTGCTCATCGATCTCCTGATCCTGTCCCGGATATTTCACGCGGACGTGGTGAATGCCAAGCAGCATCGACAAGAAGGTCTGCTTGATCTTCTTTAGATCCTGAAATGTGAGATCGGTATCGTCCAACTGACCGTCTTGAATGCGCGACTGGAAGATCGTGTCGATCATCGACTCCAGGCGCTTGTGCGTTGGGTCAGTCAGGCTCCGGCACGCCGCTTCAAGCGAATCCGCGAGCATCACAATCCCGGTTTCTTTCGAGTACGGAATCGGGCCTGGGTACCGGAATTCGGATTCAGGTACGGCTGATTCGTCACCTCCGGCCTGCTCCACGGCTTTCCGATAGAAATATTCGATCCGGGAGGTGCCGTGATGCGTGGAAATGAAGTCGAGCACCGGCTGTGGCAAGTTATACTGCCGGCCCATCTCCAGCCCCTCCTTCACGTGGCTGGCAATGATGAGGGCCGAAAGTTTAGGTTTAAGCTCGTCATGCGGATTCTTGCCTGTGCGCTGGTTTTCAACAAAATACTCGGGTTTAAGCATCTTGCCGATATCATGATACAGCGCCCCAACCCGTGTGAGCAGCGCATTGGCTCCGACGGCAGTGGCGCCGGCCTCGGAGAGGTTAGCCACCTGGAGCACGTGATTGAACGAGCCCGGCGCTCGGAGACTAAGCTCTTTTAGCAGCGGTAGATTTGTATCCGAGAGCTCAAGCAGCGTCAGGTCCGTAGTGATGTTGAACGTACGCTCAAAGACCCAGAGTAACGGATAGGCCAGCACAAGTAGGAAGGAATTTCCGGCTACGCGCACGGTGTCCCTCCAGAGGATGTCGAGGGGGGTGTCATACAGAAGCCACGTAGCTGCCAGCACGACCAGGTAGGCTCCGAGGACGAGTCCGGCGCTGACAAAGAATTGACCCCGATTCTTGATATCGCGCACGCTGAACACAGCAATGGCGCCTGCAAAAATTGTAGCGAATGTATACTCGAAGTCGTAGCCGAGCAACACGCCGCCAAGTAGTCCGAGGGTGATCGTCCCGAAAAAGCCGACGCGCGAATCGAATATGACGGTGAGCAACACCGAGACGATCGCTACGGGTACGGCATACATACCGATGGTTGGGTAGCGAACCCCGACTGCAAACATCCCGATGATGGCGGCGAAGAACAGGGCGATCAGGAAGATCTTCGAGTTATCGAAAAAGATCTTCGGCCGTACCAGATACACGTAAAGGAAGAAGATCGCGAACGTAGTCAGAATGAGCAGGATGTTGCCCAGCGACTGCTTCCAGGCGATGGTGCCCGCCAGCTGTTCGCGTTGCGCCTGTTCGAGCGATACAAGCTTTTGCCGGATTTCCGGGGTGACGCGCTCTCCCTCTCTAACGATCACTTCTCCCTGATCCACGCGTCCTCGCGTGGGAGAAATGCGTGCCTCGCGCGCCTGGATCTCCCGCATCGTTTCGGCCTGCATATATTCATGCGTGGGCACGAAGATAGCACGGAAAAAGCCAGTAAAGAGTCCGGAGAGCTCCGGTCGATCGGCAAAGGCCTCGCTCATGTACTCGTGTGCCAGGTCGTACGCCTCAACGAGCCCGACAAAGTCCTCCAGTGGTTGTGGAGGGCGCTGGGTGCGTTCCTCCACGTTACGTACAATGATATCCTCGGCATGAAGACTATCTTTGGGAACGTCCAACACCCCTGTTTGCTGGAGCTCTGCCGCTACATTTGCAGCCTCGCGAAGCAGTAAACGATAGAGCGGTTCATCATCAGGGCCGGCGCGGGTGGGTGCATCAAAACTTCGTTGCTGCAGAGCAAACTCTGTTTCCAGGAGCGCCCACTGCGTAGACGAGAGCCGCACCCTGGCCGCACGCCTTAACTCGCGGTGCCGGATGGAGTCCTCCGCGGCGGCCGCTGCTCCCTCTTCCTGTGCTCGTTGCAGGTACTGTTCGTACGCCTCGAACACCGAGTCAAGCTCCTGTTGCAGGCTGTCGCGATGCGCAATCGTGCGCTCCCGCGCGTCGATTACTTCCCTGAAGAATGGAGGAGTCGTGCGTCGAACCTGCCGTCGCTCGGCCGCAAGGGTATCCGGGTGTTTGTAGATCGCGAAGGAAAAAGGCGCCGACTTCGCATCCTGACGCCACACATCTCCCTCCTGTACCGTAACCCCAATACGGTCACCCGTAGGAAATGCAAGCAGAGCCAGGACGAGGAGCACCAGGAAGATCCCGATCTTCACCGCGATATTTCGCTGACGCTCGCGGGGATCCTCTGACTGTCCCTTTTCCAGGCTGGCACCAACGGGGCGAGCTTTCTTCGACCCCAAGCCAAAGTAATCAAGAAGTCCCATTAAAAGGGGTACCTATGGGGAAGAGCAACGAGTGGAGAGCGTGTGTAAGCTTCGTGAGCGCCGAGCCTTGGAAGACGTCAACTATGCCGTAAACTAAGGATTGATCCTATGAGCAGCGTAATGCTGCTTCCAATCACCGTGTACCAAGGCCACCCGACCGACTGTAATGATAAGTCTGCAATGAGCTCATCTGAGGGCTGTAAAACAAACATCCACCCTTCCACGGGGCTGTACCATACACCAAAAATGACGAACACCATAGCGGCTATGCTGATGACAAATGCAATGAGTGCATCGGTTTGGCGCGTGCGTTTGACAATCAATCCGAGTAGAAAGATGCCGAGCAGTCCGCCGTAGGTGAAGGAGGCAATCTCCAGCCCGAGCTCTACCACCGGATTCTGCCGCTCTTGAAAGAGGGACGCAAACCCGATGAAGACGACGCCCCAGAATAAGGTGAGCCATCGAGATGTCCGCAGTT
>SLED01000073.1 GCA_007124945.1 Salinibacteraceae bacterium
CAGGTGATGCGCCACGCCCCACTCCTCTTTCGGGATTACACGCTTGAGCTGCCGCTCCACCTTCCGCGGTGTGGTCGCCCCGTTCTTCACAAGGCCAATCCGGTTTGCCACGCGAAACACGTGTGTATCCACCGGCAATGCATCCACCTCAAACGCTACCGACAAGACCACCTGCGCCGTCTTCCGACCAACTCCCGGGAGCGACTGAAGCTGTTTGGCAGTCTGCGGCACCTTCCCATCAAACTCTTCCACCACCTTGCGCGCCATACCCACCAAATGCTTGGACTTGTTATTGGGGTACGTAACTGACTTAATGTACGGATACACTTCGTCGGGCGATGCCTCTGCCAGGTCCTCCATAGTAGGATACGCCTCGAAGAGACTCTCCGTGACGATGTTGACGCGTTTATCCGTGCACTGAGCTGACAGGATGACTGCCACGATGAGCTGGTACGGATTAACATACCGGAGCTCCGTTTCGGGAGTGGGGATTTCTTGCTTCAGTTGATCGAGCGTAAAGCGGGCTTTGCGGGTACGGCTCACAAATGCGGGCGAATTCTGGTTAGTAACATGAGAATGCGGGCTCCGTGGAGACGGTAGCGCCGGGGCGGTTACAGTACGGTGACGGTGCACGGAATTTGGTCGAACTGGTTTCCACAGTTCTCGTACCACGCGTGCCGTGCCAAGCTTTTCCCGTAATCACGCTATGCGTCAACTCCTTCTTTTTGTTGTCCTTCTGTGCCTCACCGCCCTTCCGGTGCACGGGCAGGATGAGATCCCCTCACTCTCCGACGCCGCCTCGGTGTCGATGGTAACGATTCTTCCAGGCCCCTCTGTGGAAGCTCTCTTTGGCCACAGCGCGCTTCGGGTGGAAGACCCCGAACTCGATATCGACCGGCTCTACAACTACGGCACCTTCGATTTTGACGATCCTTTCTTCATCCCCAAATTTCTCTACGGTGATCTGCAGTATTTCCTCTCCGTAAGTGATGGGAGCTGGCTACCCCGCTATGCATCACAGTTCGGAAGGCCGGTTGTAGAACAGCATCTGCAACTTAGCCAGCACCAGACACAACAGATATTCGAATTTCTTGAGGTAAACGCCCGGCCAGAAAACCGCTACTATCGCTACGATTTTTACTTCGACAACTGTTCAACCCGGATTCTCGATCTTTTTGAGGATGTGCTCGGGGATGAGGTAGATTTCAACTACACCGGGGAGCTAACAAGCAGCACGTTTCGCGATTTGTTGAGGCCCTATATTATCGGCCAGCGACATGTGCAGTCCGGGATGAACGTACTACTCGGGCTACCGTCCGACGAACGGGCAACGGATCGGGAGTGGGGGTTTCTGCCGGACCACTTATACGATTTGTTCGATCAGGGTGAGGTGATGATTGATGGCGCGGCCGTGCCCCTGGTAACGGAAACTGATACCGTAGCCTGGGTGGAGGGCTATGAGCGTCCGGAACCCGGAATCGACTGGGTAGCCCTGCTGGGGTGGCTGGTGGCAATCTGGAGCGGAGTCCTTGCCTACCGAGAGTGGCGCTCCCCGGAGTGTATCGCCACGCGGCTCCACCGCTGGTTTGATGGCGTCTTTCTTTTCGTAGCCGGGCTTATCGGGCTCGCGCTCACCTTTTTATGGACCATCTCATTGCACACGGTAACCCATCCCAACCTTAACGTGCTGTGGGCCTGGCCGACGCATATTTTGTTGCTTCCCTGGCTCCTCCGCGCGCGACCGCAGCCCTGGCAGCGGGTTTACCTGGCCGTAGCGTGCATTGTGGCTGCACTTGTGGTTATTGCGTGGGCGCTGCTACCCCAGGATCTACCCGCGGTGGCACTGCCGCTTAGCCTGGCTCTGGCCATTCGGACCGGTAGCCGCTGGCATCACGGCGGTGGCCACCTTAGCGGATAGAGGACCACGAGCTGGTAGTGTTGCGTGGTCCTATTCGTCGCCGTTTGCGTCTTCGAGAGAGAACTCAATGAAGAGGGTATGCTGGGCAGCTACCGGCTGTCCGTCGACTGTCGCCGGTTCGAATGATGCCTGCTCAACTACGCGCACAGCTTCCTCGTCGGCCCCTGCTCCAATCCCGCGGATTACCTCAGCATCCCGCACCTGGCCGTCGGCTGTAACCACAAACTGAACGAACACACGGCCCGACACTCCGGCGCGAATCGCCGAACGGGGGTACTCAATCTCGCTGTAGAGCTCCGAAAGACTTCCCACCAGCGTTACGGGGGTGTCGGTGTTGAGGTATACACCATCCTCGCGCGTGCGTCGCTGACGCCGCTCCTCAGCCTCCATGGCGCTGATTTCTGCTTCCATGGCCGCTACCTGCTCGCTGAGGTACGAGCTTTCCGGGCGAAATTCGAGAGCCTGCCGGTAGCTTTGTAGCGCTTCCTGGTACCGCCCCTGATTGCTCAGGACGTCACCCTGGCCACGCAGATACTGATACTGCTGCTCGTTGCGCTGGGCTTCCTCCAGGGCATCCTCTACACGCGCGATACCATCCATCGCTTCAGTGCCACCGGGCTGCACATTCAGCGCCCTCTGGTATTCGACGCTGGCCTCAGACCACCGCTGCTGCGCCTCAAGCGTGGATGCCCGGTCAAGATGCCCGCGATACGTTTCCTCGACGCTTTGCTGACGGAGACTATCCTGAACGGATTCGAGCAACTCGGCTACCGCCGCATTTTCCGGCTGTAACTCCTGCGCCTGTGTCAGCCGCCGTTCAGCTCCGGCAAGGTCACCTTCTTCCAGAAGCTGATTTCCCTCGACCCAATAACGCTCGAAAAGCTCCTGCTCCATTGCTTGCGGGTCGGGCTGGGCTTCCTCCATCGCCTGCTCGCGATTTTGAAACGAACGGTCAATACCCTCCATTGTGCGATCGATGAGCGCTGGCAGTTCTTCATCTTCCGGACTGTTGCGCAGGGCTTCCAGGTACGCCCGGTTAGCCTCGCGATAATAGGCAAGTGCGTCAAGGCTCTCGTTTTCCTCCAGCATCGAATCAGCACGCGCAAGTGCTCTATCGCCGTGGTTACGAAACGCGCGCACAGCTTCCTCTCGCTCTTCAGCCAGTTTCCGCTCAGCCTCGGCAAGCCGTTCCTGTACGTGTGCATCATCGGGCTGGACTGAGCGAGCCTGCTGATAGAACGTGCCCGCCATCGCATAATCTTCCGCCTCAAACAGCGAATCCGCCTGGGCCGTGAGGCTTGCATATTGAAGACCTGCAGTCTCCGTACCCTGCATCGTGAAGAAGTACGCGCCTCCTGCAAGCGCAACCACCAGCAGCAGCGCTGCCCCCATCATTGCCTTTCGAACCGCTGCACGGCTGTATTTCTCATTATTTGCCCGTGCATCTCGATCTGCTTCCGGCTCACGCACGTCGCCGGATTCATCCATTTCGTCGTAGTCAGCCTCAACCGTCTCTCCGGTGTCATCGGAGCTTTCAGCCTTGGCCTCTACGGTATCCTCCTGCACCTCTTCGGCCTGCTCTTCTACATTCACCTTTGTAGTCGACTCCGGCGGCCCATGCTCAACGTTCGCTTCGGCCGGTTTGTCCTCCGCTTCTCCCTCCTCATCCACTACAATCATCTCGGGCAGCTCCGAGATCGGTCCGGCCAGTTCGTTAGGTTTCGCTGGCGACTCTTCAGTCTCTTCGGCTGAATCGGTCACTTCGTCGGCTACGTCACTTTCACGTCCTTTCCCAGATGCAACAGCAGGTGGTGCTGCTTCCTCTTCGGTCACATCTTCCACCTTCTCCGACGGGCCGGGCATCCCTGCATCGCCAACCTCTTCTATTTCCGCTCCGGCGTCACCGGCAGATCCTGGCTCCTCTTGAGCGGACGGGGCTACCTCCTGCTCAGTATCATGCGTAGACGCATCGGCCGAAGTGTCATCAGTTACCGGCTTTTCGCTCGGTTGCTCGACCGCGCTACCGGTCTTGTCTGCTGTTTTTTCCTTTTGATGAGGCGGCTTCCCGGCCGCTGCCCCCTCTGCCGCACTGGCCTTTGCAGCCTTCCGAAGTGCGCTAAATAGTTTTTTCGGTGCGCGGATACGCTCCTTCGGATTGACAGAAAGCGCCTTTTGTAACACAGCAACAAACGCCGGGGATAACGCCTCTTCCTTCAGAGTTGCCGGTTGTCCACCTTCGGGAAGATCAAGCTTCTCCCCGGTCAGTAGGTGATGGAACAGAGCGGCTGTGGCGTATATATCCGACCAGGGACCCTGCTTGCCCTTCACGCTCGTTTGCTCCGGCGCCACGGGTGTATCGGTGAGTAACGACGGGTCCTTTGCCTTATTGCCGGTCAGAATCTGGGCTGTCTGAAACGAGAGCAGCCGCGGAGCACCGTCCTTGGTGACATACACGTGCCTGGCTCCGATCTGCCCGTGAATGAGACCCTTCTTGTGCACAGCGCCAAGCGCCTTGAGTAGCTGCGAAGTAACCTTCAGGGCCGCTTTCTGCGGAAGGGGTTTCTTGCGCTTCTTCAATACACGCTCAAGTTGCACGGCCTGCGGCATCTTTACGACCTGATAGGTTGTGCCGTGCTCCTCAAAGACGCTTACGAGCGTAGCCACTACTTCATGCGATACTTGCGAATGGGCCTGCCCTTCCTTCAGGAATTGCTTCCTTCCAAACGTAAAGAGCGGCTCCTTCCCCTCAGCTGCCCAGACCTCGCGGCCTCCCGGGGATCGCTCGGCGATACCCTGCGGAAAATATTCCCGGATGAGTATGCGTTCGTTCGTTGCCTGATCAACAGCGCGATACGTGTTAACGAACGACGATCCATCCTCAAGTGCACCCTCAATTCGGAAACGCTGCTGGAGCGTGGTGGAAGACTTCAGACGCATGGATACGGTAGTAATGGGAAAGTTGACCGGAGCTTCAGCTACCCGTTAGGTATCGCTCATTCTACCCGGTCCTTAAGCCCGGATGGACCTGTGTGGCCACCCGGGTCCCGTACTACCACCTGCTCACCGCTATGAGAGCAGATATCCCTCAGCAAGCTTTGTATAGCGGCGCACCTGCTCCTGCTGCCAAGCTTCGTCCTCATCTAACTCGGATGCCATAAGTTCGGCCACCTTCGGTGCCATCTCAATGCTGGCCTTTGCATCCAGCAAGAGTGTGCGTGTACGCCGCGAAAGGACGTCTTCAACCTGTCGCGCCATCTCCTGGCGTACCGCCCACACAACCTGGGCGCCTGTGATCTGTCGCTCGTAATGCAACGGCTCGGCAAGCTCGGGCCGTTTCTCCATGAGAGCCTTAATTCGTGGTGCATCCGAGCCGTACGATGCCAGCGCACCAAAGCTCTCTGGCTGTTGATGGTAACCGTGAATCTGAAGCTCCCGCGTAACGCAGGGATGCTCTTCCAATCCCGCGAGGGTAGCTGTCTGGTCCACGGTATCCTCGGCCATTTTTCGATAGGTAGTCCATTTGCCTCCGGTAATGGTGACCAGGCCGGCAGCCGATATATGAAGCGTGTGATCTCGTGAGAGGGCGGCGGTGTCTTTGGAGTCACCGGATGAAACGAGCGGCCGCAGCCCGGCAAAAACGCTCTTGACATCCGCCTCCGTGGGATCCCCCACCAGATAGCGACCGGCATGCGTTATCAGAAACTCTATCTCATCCGGTAAGGCACGCGGTTCCAGACTAATATCATCCACCGGTGTCTCGGTAGTACCCACAATGACGCGGTCGCGCCACGGAATGGCGAAAAGTACGCGACCATCATCAGTTTTAGGCACCATCATCGCCGTATCGCCAGGAAGAAATGTGCGATCGAGCACGATGTGTACACCCTGGCTCGTACTGATCATGGAGGGAGCATCCGGGTCATCCATTCTGCGAATGGAATCGGAAAAAACCCCTGTAGCATTGATAACGGCACGCGCCCGTAGCCGGTACTCCTGATTCATCTCAACGTCACGTGCGACGACGCCGTTTACTACATCATTCTTTTTCAGCAAGCCCTCCACACGCATGTAGTTCAGCACCGTCGCCCCCTGCTCTGCGGCTGTCTGTGCCATGTTTACCGCCATGCGGCTATCATCAAACTGGCCATCGTAGTAGATAACCCCTCCGACCAGGCCTTCCGGTTCGAGGGTGGGAAGCACATCAATCGTTTTATCCCGCGATAGCACCTTCGAACGGCCGAAGCCCTGCTTGCCGGCCAACACATCGTAGAGCTTCATTCCGATGCCGTAGAAGGGTCCCTCCCACCAGTCATAGTTCGGAACGACAAACGGGAGATTGTGCACCAGATGGGGAGCATTCTTCAACAATAAGCCTCGCTCTTTGAGCGCCCCGAGGACCAATGATATGTTTCCCTGCTTCAGATAGCGCACGCCGCCGTGCACCAGCTTCGTGCTACGGCTGGACGTTCCCTGGGAAAAATCGGCCTGCTCCAGCAATAGCGTCTTATACCCCCGCGACGCAGAATCGATAGCAGTACCAAGTCCCGTAGCTCCACCACCGATAATTATGATATCCCATGTTTCTGTAGATTCAAGCGCCTGCAACTGAGTAGACCGCTGAGTAGCCATAGAAGATTGGGTGTTCGTTTAAGGTAGCGTACGCTATCGGTGGGGCACCTTGATACACGGACGAGACACCGCAACAGATTCCGGTTGCCGATAGAACGTATGAAACAGGTCCGTCCAGTTTCCCGCGACGAGGCGTCAAACATCAACCTAACCTTTCCCGCCGACCAAACAAAATCCACGAATAGATGCAACAAAGTGGTATGTATGGCAATTGAGTAACCGGCTCACTTCGAACAAGCGTCCTACATTATGAAGACAACGGTATTGATTGGTAGTCCGATGAATCTTTTTGTCTGG
>SLED01000392.1 GCA_007124945.1 Salinibacteraceae bacterium
CCGGAGCACATCCGCGCCATTGCTGAGGTGGCGGCGAAGCACTCGCCACGCACCATCCCCGAGCCCGAGCCCACGCTACGCCTCAGCGGGCTGGAGCCGCTCGTCTTCCGCGAAGACCTCAACTTCGTCAACATCGGCGAGCGCACCAACGTCACCGGCTCGGCGCGCTTCAAGCGGCTCATCAAAAACGACGACTACGAGACCGCCCTGCAGGTGGCGCAGCAGCAGGTGGAGAACGGCGCGCAGATGGTAGATGTGAACATGGACGAGGGCATGCTGGACGCCCCCGCCGCCATGACGCGCTTTTTGCAGCTCATCGCCGCCGAGCCCGACATTGCCCGCGTGCCCATCGTCATCGACTCCTCCGACTGGGAGGCCATCGAGGCGGGGCTGAAGTGCGTGCAGGGGAAGGCGGTCGTCAACTCCATCAGCATGAAGGAGGGCGAGGAGGAGTTCAAGCGCCACGCCCGGCTGGCACGGAAATACGGCGCCGCGGTCATCGTGATGGCCTTCGATGAAGACGGGCAGGCCGACACGCTGCAACGACGCAAGGAGATCTGCGAGCGCGCCTACCGGATCCTCACCGAGGAGGTCGACTTCCCGCCGGAGGACATCATCTTCGACCCCAACATCTTCGCCGTCGCCACCGGCATGGAGGAGCACCGTAGGTACGCGATCGACTTTATTGAGGCGACGCGGTGGATCAAGGAGAACCTGCCGCACGCACGGGTCTCGGGCGGGCTCAGCAACATCTCATTCTCCTTCCGCGGCAATAACATCGTCCGCGAGGCCATGCACACGGCTTTCCTCTACCACGCCATCAAGGCGGGGCTGGACATGGCAATCGTGAACGCCGGGCAGATCGAGATCTACGAGGAGATCGACGATGAGCTGCTGGAGCGCATCGAAGACGTGCTGTTCGACCGCCGGCCCGACGCAACCGAGCGGCTGGTGGATCTGGCAGAAGAGTACGCCGGCCGCTCCACCGAGTCGAAGGAGAAAACGCTCGAATGGCGCGAGCAGCCGGTGGAAGAGCGCATCAAGCACGCGCTCGTCAAAGGCATCGCCGACTTTGCAGAGGAAGACGCCGAGGAGGCCCGCCAGAAATACCCGGCGCCGCTGGAGGTGATTGAGGGGCCGCTGATGGACGGGATGAACATCGTCGGCGACCTCTTTGGCGAGGGGAAGATGTTCTTGCCGCAGGTGGTGAAATCCGCTCGCGTGATGAAGAAGGCGGTGGCCTACTTGGAGCCGTTCATCGAAGAAGCCAATGCGGAGGCGGGCACCGTCGAGGAGGCCGCGAAGGTGCTGCTGGCCACGGTGAAAGGCGACGTGCACGACATCGGCAAGAACATCGTGGGCGTGGTGCTCTCCTGTAACGGCTACGAGATCATCGACCTGGGCGTGATGGTGCCGGCTGACAAGATCCTTACCGAGGCGCGCGAACGGGACGTCGACATTATCGGGCTGAGCGGGCTTATCACCCCATCGCTGGACGAGATGGTGCACATGGCGAAGGAGATGGAGCGCGAAGGCTTTGAGATCCCGCTGCTCATCGGCGGCGCCACGACGTCGGAACTGCACACGGCCGTGAAGATCAGCGAGCACTACAGCGGTCCGGTGGTGCACGTGCTGGATGCCTCGCGGAGCGTATCGGTGGTAGGCAAGCTCATAAGCGACGACGCGCGGCCGGCCTTTCTGCAGGAAGTGCAGGAAAGCTACAACGGCGTCCGCGAGCGCTACGGCAACCGCTCGCGCCGTAAGACCTACCTCGCGCTCGAAGAGGCCCGCGACAACCGCTTCACCTCCGACTGGGACGAGGTGCCCATCACCGAGCCAAACGAGCTGGGCGCGCGCACCGTCGACGACGTGACGGTGGACACCCTGCGCGACTACATCGATTGGACGCCGTTCTTCATCGCGTGGCAGCTCAAGGGTAAATACCCGCGCATCTTTGAGGATGAGGAGGTGGGCGAAGAAGCCAGGAAGCTCTTTGACGACGCCAACGCCATGCTGGATCGCATCCAGGCGGAAGACTGGCTCGGCCTGCGCGGTGCCTACGGCCTCTGGCCTGCCCACAGCATCGGCGACGACATTCAGCTGTACACCGAGGCGGGCGAGGAGCTGGCCACGCTGCACACGCTCCGGCAGCAGACGAAGAAGACGCGCGGCCGTCCCAACCGGGCACTGGCCGACTTCGTGGCGCCGCAGGATTCCGGCCGCACCGACTACGTGGGCGCGTTTGCCGTCACCGCCGGGCTGGACATTGAGGAGCACATCCAGCGCTTCGAAGCCGCCCACGACGACTACAACGCCATCCTGCTCCGCTCGCTGGCCGACCGCCTCGCGGAAGCATTCGCCGAATGGCTACACGAGCACGTGCGGAAGGAAGCCTGGGGCTACGCGCCCGGCGAGGACTTCGACAACGAAGACCTCATCGCCGAGCAGTACCGCGGCATCCGCCCCGCGCCCGGCTACCCCGCCTGCCCCGACCACACCGAGAAGCCCATCCTGTGGGACCTGCTGGACGCCGAGCGACGCACCGGTATCGGCCTTACCGAGTCCCTGTCCATGTATCCCGCCGCCTCGGTCTGTGGCATGTACTTTGCCCACCCCGAGGCCTCATACTACAACGTAGGCACCTTCCAGCGCGACCAGATCGAGGACTACGCCGCACGCAAGGGCATGACCGTCGCCGAAGTGGAACGCTGGCTGGCCTCCCGCCTGGCGTACGAGCCGGAGGACGCTGAAGAGGTGCAGGTGGCGGCGTGATTTGGTGCTGCGGGATACCGGAACCTCTCTCGCTCCCATGCTCTGCGTGGGAGCGTATAGCCAGCACGCTCCGCGTGCGACATCTCGCAAAGCTTCGGTGACATAGAATGGCACCGCGCATCATGCTGCTCATAACGACACGATAATAAACGTCTTGGCGCAATGGTCGCCAAAAGAGGTAGAGACGTATCATGCTGAGCACCGCGAAGCATCTTTTACAGGCGAGCTACAGGTGTCCTGAATGGGGGCCAGGAGATACGTAGCCGAACGTAATCACTGACAGCCCACCGACACCACCCCTCATACCTTAGCATTGGACGGAGGACCGTCCACCCGTGCGCGCCGACGCAGAGCATCGGCGCGAGAAAACGGGTCACCAATCAACAGCCACTTCGATAAGTCCGGTCTCACCAGCGTAGATTCGCGCAGTGGAATAGCGCCAGTGCCGCGGATCGTCCACGTAGCCGCGCTTGACCGGATTATCGTGGATATAGGCAATTTTTTGCTCGATCATGTGCCGACCTTCAAGCATCTTAGGATGGCTCCCTTCCTGCCACACCTGATACTTCCGATCTCCTTTGTGAGACCGTTTTGCGCGACGCAGTTTTCTCAAGGTCCCATACGCACCAGTCTCCTCCAGCATATCCACAAGCTGGCGCGCCGTAAACGATTTGAAGGTCCGCAAGTCTTTCGAGAGCCTCTGAGCCGATGCAACCATGTGCATGTGGTTCTCCATCACTACATACGCCCACAGCGTTATACGTCCGTTCCTCTGTAGAAAAGACAGTGAGTCCAGAACGATCTCGGCAGCCAGTGGATTTGCAAAAATCGGTATCCAGTCAACTACCGTGCAGGTCAGGAAGTGCGATGCCTGCTCGTCTTGAATGGTATATCGGCTGCGACCCATCAGCTTGATACGTGTACAGAAAAAGTCTAATCTTGACAGCCGATGCCTATCATGCGTTTCCAAGACAGATCAGAATGCGTCGGTTACGCATGAGTCGCGTGGTCATGAGCGCATCCTTTCACGGTGATGTGGCTTCGAGAGTAGCACCTAATTACGGCCAGTTTCTCGCTCCCATGCAACGCGGAGCAGGCGCCTGAAACACGCTCAGTGTTCGAAATGGCGTGGTCGTACTCGTTTTCACCCGCTGAATGATTGCCATCCCACCGGCAAGTCTTCATACCGCAACGATGGACGGAGGACCGCCCAATGCTACGCGCCGACGCAGAGCATCGGCGCGAGAACGGTTGTGCAGGTGGCGGCGTGATTCGGTGCCGCGCGATGCCGGAATCTTTCTCGCTCCCATGCTCCGCGTGGGAGCGCATAGCCAGCACGCTCTGCGTGCGAAGTCTCGCAAGGCTTCGGCGACATAGGATGGCACCGCTCATCCTGCAGAGCAGTTTCAAACATCTCTTGGACTACGCTCAGTCGTGGTCACTTACCAACACTGCCGCCAATGCCGTAGCACTGGACGGAGGACCGCCCACCCGTGTGCGCCGACGCAGAGCATCGGCGCGAGAAAGATTCTTAGTTGCAACACCCAATCTGTTTAATACATCCTCATTTTTTGTCATCACAGAATGAAGGGAAGAGAGCAGCAAGGGCGATCGCCTAAAGCAAGTACATCACAATGAGCTCTCGCTCACTATTGAGCAACGAAAAAATACCACGTGGACCATCCATGATACCGTCACGATCGACCCAGTGACTCGGAGGACGTGGTAACGTGATCCTAAAGTAGTAGTCACCGGCGACGTAAAAGAAAGACTCGCGTTCTACTTCCTCTTTAATGAGTGCGATATCTGCACACGCCTCAGGGTCCTCTGCGTGCGTCATCACACGAAGTGATTCGACCGGAGGTGGATCAATATCGTCAAGCGCCAGCAAACCGGCATGCCTACCGTCGTTCAGAAATCCCACTGCAATCGATTCAGCTCGCTCCGACTCTACCCCGCAGCGATCAACCTCCTGGGCAAACGCCACTGGTCGTGTTGCACAGAAAACTGTGCATACAAGATAAACTGCGATCACGTATTTCATTGTCGAATAAGGTGATCCCCTGGCTCATCACGTTCAGCCCGGCCCATTCATGCTGGGTCTATAGTGTCGTACCGCTCCGGTCGTCACGGTCCGGACAAGCCCGAAGCGATGGTGTAGCGCACGACCGCGGCATGGCTTACATCATGAGGGCTTGTATTTGCTCAAAGTTACTGTTTACAACATATAAATAGTGGTGCCCCGAAGCGATTATCATGCCCTCAACCTCACGCGTTATAAGCGGGTGGGGGACAAGAGGAGCTTGCGGTCCGATTCGGTAACGAGAGCTACGCCCGCATCCTCGCCACCTACGAGCGTGTAGTCGCCTATCCCACGCGTAACTTCGCCGGGCCCCTCACCCCGACCAACCTCAATCGCACGAACGCGACTCAGCCGCTCCGAATCGATGAAAACCAACTCCTGTGCACCGCGGTCCAGCACTACGACCATTCCGGTACGGTAGGCAAGCGAGGCCGGTTGGAGAATGCTTTCATCATAGAGCTTAAGGCTATCTACAATGACGAGGGAATCAGCGTATACGCGCTCCGATATTTCCTGAGGGGTTCGGTCGAAAAACGAATCGATGTCCTCTTGATCAGCACAACCGCCCAGGAAAAGAGCGGTAGCCGTTAGCACGCAAGCATAAATACGAAGCATAGCCGTGGATAGAACGCCGTGATGCACATTTGTCAGTAACAGTCCACCTCCTTAGAGCGGATTCTCATAGGCCATGAGATACAATTCCTCCTCAATATACTCGAGCATGAAGATCTGTGTGGCATCTCCCGTTACCGATCGCGCGAGGTGTTGCATTCGGAAACTTTTCTGATAGGTGCCGTCCGCGCTGTCGTAGACATCGAGAACACGTATGCGATCTCCCATGGTATCGTGAAGCGGATACACCAGCATATAGTCTCCGAGGACAGCCATGTCCAGCGACGACAGCACTGCATGATCGGTATAGCGCCAGCTGGTGTGTGTTGGTCCTTCGAAGGTTGCGTAGTTGGTATTGGGAGGTACGTCATCTATCGTTGCTCTCGAAAACAATAGCTCGCCGTCTAATGAGTACTTGCGGAGAGTCGACTCTGATATGCCTGCAAAATAAACGTGGTTATCGGCCGCCTCAACAATTCCAGAATAGGCCAGGGGTGACGTGTCATCGGCACGCTGCTCCCATCCAATGCGTACCTCACCCTCGCTACTTACGACGGAAAACACCTCCTTCGAACTGAACGGAGACAAAACGACGACCACGTCTTCTGTGGCGGCCAACCGATGAGGCGGAGCATCATTCAGGAAGAAATCGCCCCGATGCGATCCATCGAAATCATAGAGCGCAACCTTTCGCTCTGGCTCTGAGCACAGGGCTATAAATCCTGGCCCTACTGCAAAATCACGTAAGCCCCCTAACTCACCCGGGCCCTCACCAGAGCCATGACCAATCAACGACACAAGGGATAGATCTTCGGGAGAAAAGACTGCTACCCTCGTTTCGGCAGTGTCTCCTACATACAGTAGGCCATCGTGCAAGAAAACATTTCGAGCATCATGAACTCCGTGTGGCTCCAGTTTTGTACTGTCGACCAGTACGAGCGAGTCATGGAAAACCCGTTCGTCAATCGTCTGGGGAGTTCTTTCGAAAAAGCTCTCCGCTTCTGCAACCTCCTCGTTGCATGCAATACTTATCACCAGTAGAGATGATAGCAAGAACAGCCCCGTGTAAAAACGAAAGCTCGGCAAGTCTTTGAGCCGCCCGACGATAGAGATTAATCTACCCATTCATTTCTCCAGCAGTAGATTATATCGTCTGAACCCACAGGACTTATCGCGCCGCAGTACAAACTTAAGCTCATAACGTCATAGCATGTGGTTTCCTTATCAAAGCACCCCTCACATCCCCCGGTGCACTAGTCATCTATCGGTTCATCCGTCGGGGGCGCAGCAAGGGCCAGCAGAAAGGTGGCAAGTACAAGGATTGAGGCGCGAGAAAGCATAAAATTTCCAAGCATAAGCAGACCTCCGAATATTC
>SLED01000258.1 GCA_007124945.1 Salinibacteraceae bacterium
CAATGAAGAGAGGCGGGCTTTGCGTATCGATTGTGCGGCCTGCTGTGAGGCCTCAGCTAATCAGGACTCCGATGGGGAGGAGGCGTCTCCAGAAGCATCTGCTTCGCCACCGAAGGACAGGCCGCCAGCGGCTTCAAAGTTCTCCATCACACCTTCGGCCATCTGCTTCACGATGTCGGGCTGACTGTAGTAGCCCGAGTTAATGCGCTGAAAAATATCTTCGGCGCGGCTGGCATCCAGAGGTGGGATGCCCAGCATGGCTTTCCGTGCAAAGGTAAGTTCTTCCGCCCGTGCGCTTTCCTCGGCCTGCGCTGCGCGGCCGGCGTCGGAAATGTCTACACGATCATCGGCGGGCTGAGGAGCCGCTTCACCGGGCTGCTCCACCTTTCCGGAGGATGCGCCCGATGCTTCATTGGCCTGCCCGCTCTTGTAGAGGTCGGAAGGGTTAACGTTGGGGGGTAAATTTCGAATATCCATCACGATATCGATTTCAAGCGTGAGGTACGCGCGAGGCGTGTACGTTTTTGTAGCAGCGGTCACTGAGGGTCAGCGTACCGCGATGTTACGGTAGTTATAGGCGGTTGCTGTTGCTACTTAAATGGTTAAGCAAAAAAAGCTCCAGGCTCAGAATCCGGTAGTTATTACACGCGAAGTTCGGAGGAGAGGATCGTTCGTGGCTCGGGGCCGTGGCGGTTTTGATAGGAAACGTGCGCCTGATGCGTACGATCCATCTCGCCCAGGCGGGTCAGGTAGCGCTGTTCGGCCCCATTGATCGCCTCTTGTAGATCCTCTTGCTGCTTGGAAAGCTTCACGCTGAGTTGCTGCCACTCGTCCGAAATTTCTTCTGGATGAGCATGCGCGTCGAGTTGCTCAAGCAGCACCTCGCGATCCTGGATCAGCTCAACTAGCGCTTCGTCTGCGTCCGGGTCGTCGGGGATGCGATTGAGCGTCTCAATGATCTGCTCGCCCAGCGCGTAGATGTGGTGAAGTAGAGAAGGGTGGGACATCGTGGTATCAGGTGAAGCTATGGTAGAAGAGCAGGTGATAGGGCATTAGAAAAAGCCACTCATCCGGGCCTGCTGCCCCTGGAGCTGTTCGATTGACTGCTGGAAGTTTGCAAACTGGTTGCGAAGCTGTTCTTCGCGTCGTACCAGACGGGCTTCTTGCGCGGAGATCCGCCGGTCGGTGCGACGGATCTGGTCGTCCATCGAGCGGATGCGGTTGCGCATGATGCCGTCCGTGCCCGTGAATCGGTCGAGCTGCTCGCGCATGCGTGAAGCGATACCGTCAGGTCCGCCGAAGAATCCAAAGAGTGATTCGGGGTCGTTTTCGGCTGCCGCAACGAGTGCGTCCTCGTCGGCCAGCGAAAGCTTACCGTCACGGTCGAGCTCCAGCCCGATGTCCGCCAGTCGCGATGGAGCGCCTTCCGGCTGACCGTCTACCTGCTGAATGAGTTGATTTCGGAGTCCAAAGCGAAGGCTCGACGCTGTTTGGTCGCCAGCAAGGGGACCGCGCCGGCCGGACTCACCATCGACGCGACCGCTGTTGCGCACAAAGTCGACAAGCTCGTTGTACTGCTCGATGAACTCTTCAACGTCTTCCACAACACTCTCGGTGTCGGTACCGATGGAGAACGTCTCCGCAGGATCACCGGCCCGGTTGAGATCGATGGTGACGTTGTCGATGGCATCGTCCACCTGGTTGGAATCGCGGAAGAGGGTGAGGCCGTTGAGCTCGAATTTGCTGTTCAGCTCGGAGTTGGTGGCGCTCGTGCCGATCTCTGTAATCATTCCCCCGTTGCCATCCTCGGCGATGGCGTCATTGCTGATGCCCAGATCCGCCAGGACACCGTTCGGGTCATCCTCGAACATAATGCGGTTGGAGAACCCGGTGTCGCCAGCCCTCAGCACCAGGCGAGCACTTTCGGTGCTCTCCTGAATTACGGAGGCATCGGGCCGCTGGTCGTTCGTAATGAGTCCATCCTGTATAGCCTGGTGCGATACATCGTTGATCTTGGCGCTGATGTCCGCGAGGGAGTCATCACCATCCACCTCAACAGTCAGGGTCACGCGGTTGTCAGGGTCCTCATCCGAGGGGGCGGCCACGGAAAAGCTGAACGAACCGTTCAGATTTCGGGCTTCCTGGGGGTCGGCAAACTGATTCGAGACGCGCGTATCGGTCTTCGCCAGGCGATCTACGCGCAGGTTGTGGTTGCCTGTGGTAGCCCGGTCATTAGCGGTTATCGAAAATGGGCTACCCTCGGGCACGTTCGCCGTACGCGCCCGAAAGGGGTTGGAGAGCTGATCGGTGAAGTTGCGCAGAAGCGAGTGCAGCGATGAGATTTTCCCATCGAGATCCTGCAGCACCTTCTTCTGGCCCTCCTGTGACTCTTTCCGGTCTTCCAGCCGAAACTTCGGTTCGCTCTCGATCTGGATTGTCGCCCGAATAAGCTGCTCGAACGGGTCGTTGCCGCGTAACGCTGAGATGGGCATGGGTCGGTGGAATAAGGTTTACGCTGCGCGGGCGGTCAGCACGCTCTCCCGCCAGGCTGTGCGCAGCTCGCTCAAAATCTCGGATATCGTTGAGAGATCGCCGTTGACGCTCTCTTGCATGCAGTATTCGTACAGCGCGTGCAGCTGGTTGGCGAGTTCGCCACCCTTTTCAAAGTCGAGGCTACTGATGAGCTCTACCAACACCCGGCGTAGCTTCGACCGGTCGCCTTCGCGGCAGGCGCGAATGCCAAGGTCGTAGAGCTTTGCCACGAGTTGCTGCGGCGTCGTCTGTACCGACTGTTGCTTGTAAAGGCTCATGCGTCGCTGTTGGTACATAATATCGTAGCAAATTTGTATCCACAGAGAACCGTGAACGATACGGCGTGCAGCCACCCGTGGGTGGGAGTGCTTTGCCGCTGAAGCGCCGGAAAGCCTTTCCGGGCGTCTGTGCCGGGCCTTTCGGCGGCCTCGTTCTGCCGGCGGTTATCGGGCGATAAGGGGTAACCTTTAGCGGGGTGAGGTAGGAAAACATGGAAGCGATATGGATGGGCGCTCTGCCTTTACACGGTCCCATGTGGTACGGGAAAAAAGAAAAGCCCCCCGGAGAACCGGAGGGCTTTGACCTCACCCACGAAGGGAGTTGGATCGCCAGAACCATTGCCGTGTGGGTGAGAAACGTAGTCCTTCCTCAGTTTCTGGCCTACTGGAGGAGGGAGAGTACAGATTGCGGTGCAGCGTTGGCCTGGGCGAGAGCGGCCGTACCCGTCTGCTGCAGGATCTGCTGCTTCACCACTTCCATTTGCTCCTTGGCAAAGTCAGCGTCCATTATGCGGCTTCGGGCTGCCTCGTTATTGTCAGTAGCCGTCGTCAGGTTCTGCAGTCTGAATTCGAGGCTATTCTGAGCGTCACCGATACCGCCGAGACTTGCCGCCAGGGTATCGATAGCTGAGTCAACCGCATCAAGGGCTGCTCCAGCATCATCAGTAACGTCAATTGCATCGATGCCCAGTGTGGCTGAATCAAAATTGTCGTCAAGAGCCGTCGTGGTGAATGTGTCACCGGAATCGGCATCAACCTGAAAGGTCAGGCCATCGATCGATCCATCGAGTAGGTTAACACCGTTGAAGTCGGTGCCTGCAGCGATGTCGTCGATTTCACCTCGAAGCGCTTCAATCTGGTTCTGAATAAGTTGAACTTCTTCGTCACCGAGGGAATCGTTGTTTGCCTGGACGGCTTTCTCCTTCAGTGACTGAACGATGTCCATGATGGTATTGGCGCCGCCTTCGGCAACCGTCAGCATGCTCTGGGCATCGCCAATGTTGGCCTGGGCCTGCGACTGTCCGCGAACGCGTGCTTCAAGCTGGCTGGCAAGCGCAAAGCCGGCGGAATCGTCTGCTGCGCTGTTGATGCGGCTACCGGTGGCCAGGCGAAGCTGGGCGTCGCCAAGGCGCTGATTCGTCATCTGTAGGCTGTTGTTGGCCCGCAGCGCCTGCAGGTTGGTGTTGATTCGTGTAAGATCTCCGAATGACATGGTTTTTGCTCCGTGTGTGATTGTGAGGTGCTCTACGAAGGCATCGGACGTGGCAGCGTCCGGGTGCCGCTATCTGTGTGAGTGCCTGATTTAGGGTGGAGGCGGGTCAATCGGCTAATGCTGATGGCTCGCCTTCATGCTTTGTTGTGTGGCGCTCGTCTTTGCGAGGCCGTGCTGCAAGGGTTATGGGCGGAAAATATTATCCCTTAAATCGGAAATTACTGCAGCAGTGAAAGAACAGCTTGTGGAGCGGCATTAGCCTGCGCGAGCGCGGCCGTGCCGGTCTCCTGCAGGATCTGCTGCTTCACCAGTTCCATCTGCTCCTTTGCAAAGTCGGCGTCCATAATTCGACTCTTGGCCGCCTCGTAGTTGTCGGTTGAGGTTATCAGGTTCTGCTCTCGGAAGCTGAGTCCGTTCTGGGTGTCCCCGATGGTCGCGATATTGGACGTCAGGAAATCGATCGCTCCGTCAATTATGTCAAGTGCTTCCGTCCGCTCCTCGGCTGTCCCATTGACGGTTATTCCGCTGATCGCTGTATCACCATCCCCAAACTCTGTTTGATCGGGGTCAAAGTTCGGTAGATCGACCTCGAAGATGTCCCCTTCGTCTGCTCCGACCTGGAAAGTGAATTCGTTTTCCGTTCCGTCGAGCAGGTTGACTCCGTTGAAATCCGTGGTGTCAACAAGGTCGCGAAGCTCTTCGATCATAGCATCGAAGTGACCCTGTATGATATCTCGCTCGTCGTCACCCATCGAATCATTTCGTGCCTGGACGACCTTTTCCTTCATCGACTGGACGATGTCCATCATCGTATTGGTAGCACCTTCAGCTACCGTCATCAGGCTCTGGGCATCGCCAATATTGGCCTGGGCCTGTTGCTGCCCACGAATGCGAGATTCCAGTTTGTTACTCAGGGCAAACCCGGCAGAATCGTCGCCGGCTTGATTGATGCGTTTCCCGGTGGCCAGCCTCATTTGAGAATCATTGAGGCGGCTGTTCGTCTGCTGCAGCTGGTTGTAGGCACGCAGACTTTGAATGTTGGTGTTTATCCGTGACAGGTCTCCGAAAGACATGACGGGTTCCTCCCTGTTGATTATGGCAACGTAGTGTGTTCTGGCGTGAGCCGTTTCCGACTCTACCCCGCTTATCGGCAGGAGGGAGGAAGCTTAAATTCCGAAGCGGAAAAAAATAGAGATGGTCGTTTTTAAGAGCGCCTTCATTTCACTATTCGGGCTGGTGGCGGGCGTGTATGGCAAAGGAAGGGCACTTCAATGTTGGAGTCTGAATAGCGATTATCCGAGCGTAATTAAACCGGTTAAGCTCGCGTCTATCGGATTAAAGCGGGTACCTTCGCTCAATTTCCCTATTCAGCTGGAGAGAATCATCGCGCCTATTGAGGGCGAAAACCGCGGTACCCGTGAGGCTATGCAAGGAATTCCGAGCATGGCCAACTCAGCAGTATCCAATAGTCGCTGAAGACGCGAACCAACGAGTGGCAATGCGTTTGATAGGTCCGTAGAGCCACTTTTCGATTTCTTTCAAAGTCCGGCTATACCGGTACTCATCCTGCGAATGTGGACACGAGATATTGCCGTTTTGCTTCGGATACAAAGCAAAGATGACAGGACGAGAGGATCAGGACACCCTCAACCACACTATATGAGCCCATAAAAGCACCAGAACGCGCACTCGGAGAGCACTCCTGACAAAGTTTTCCGCCGGCTACCGGACGCCATTGCCGGCTACTCGGGCCCGAGGATAGGTCTTTATGGTCTACCGCTGTAAGCGGCTCACGCGCTTGAGGCCCTCCTCGTCGATATCGAAACGCGTCATCTGCTTCACGTACTGCTCCAGGGCTTCGGATTTGGGCTCCAGTACCTCGCGGAGCATCTCGGGTGTTTCGACGCCGCTGGCGGCCGCAAATGCCGGCCAGGAGGTCGCGTCACCACAGCTGGCCCAGCCCGCGGGCGTGCTAAATGAGTAGCCCATCGCCTTGCTGGCATGGTTGGCAACGTCGATGACGTTCAGAATCGGTTCGAGAAGCCGATCGTGAACCGGTGCCTCGTCAGGGTCGTGGTGGTGACGGATGACGTGGGTGAGCAGCTCGGGAAAGTTTAGCTTATTGGCGGCGTACTCGCCCGCCTCGGTATGATCGCATCCGAAGGTGAGCTGCTCTACATAGCGCACATCGGTATCCGTTACGTGATGGGAGAGCGCTTCCTCATCATAGAGCGCAACCGCTTCCTCGGGATAGTTGTAGACGAGGATGATCTTCCCAAAATCGTGGAGGAGGGCCGCCGAGTAGATCACATCCATCCGGGGGCGTAGCTGCCGTTGCAGCCCCGGCCGCGTCAGGAGGTCGATAAGCTCGCGCGCGAGATTGGCCGTCGCAACGCTGTGCTCAATCAGGCGGCTAAAACAGGCCGAGCCTGGACCCTCTATCACCGAGCGCAGCTTCAGCATGTTCATCCCCACCACAATCCCGGCGACGGAGATGGGCCCGAGTAGCACTACCGCGCGTTCCACGCTGCTAACCGAGCGCCGGATGCCATAGTAGGCGGAGTTGACAATCTGCAGCAGTCGGGCCACGACAAGCGGATCGCTCTCCACCATTTCCGTGACCGGCTTCACTTCCAGGTGCTCCGGGTCGTTGATTAGCTCCATCGCGTCAATCAGCGTCTTGGGCAACGGCGGGCACCGCAGCTCGAGCGTGCCGAGCGGCGAGTCTGCCGAAGCGTTGGGCGATGGCGTAGCCATGGAGTCACTGAAAGAGTGCGCGTAAATCACGAAGTCCTGGTGTTATCGCAGGAAATC
>SLED01000090.1 GCA_007124945.1 Salinibacteraceae bacterium
GTGACGGCTGTGGCTCCCGTGGCAACGGAGTTTCTGTTGCTGCGAAGGGCTGCTGACGTCGTGGAAGGCGCTGCCATATGGGGTACCGATGCCGTACCCTCCTACGTTGCCTCTCAAATCCACGAGGGATCCGCTTCACTGGAAGCGCAGGACGACGGTACGCCTACGCTCGTGATCGGTCGCACCCTTGCGCAGACGCTCAACGTATCGATTGGCGATCGGCTAACGGCGTTCTCACTTGAGCAGCGCGCGCAAGAAAGTCTGCAGCGGCCACGCGTTCGACAATTTGCGATTGGTGGTATTTTTGAAACGGCGCTCGCTGATTACGATGCGCTGTACGTCTTCGCAAATCTGGACGATGCCCGCCCGCTTATCGGATACGGAGACGATCAGGTGACACGTCTTGACGTAACGCTCGCCGACCCTGACCGGGCTTCGGAGATGGCTCGCACCATTGAAGAAGCGATCGGGTTTCCGGCGATGGCGCGTACGATCTTCGATGTCTTCAGAGGTATGTTCGCCTGGGTCGATCTGCAGCAGAACATCATCCCGCTTGTCATTGCAGTGATCGTAATTGTTGCCGCGTTCAACATCGTTGGCATCTTGCTCATGTTCGTCCTGGAGAAGACACGAGCGATTGGCATCCTGAACAGCATGGGAGCATCCGAGAAGTTACTGCGGCGCCTTTTTCTGGGAATGGGCTTTCTCATAGGCCTTTCGGGCACCCTCATCGGCCTGACGCTGGCCTGGATTCTTGCGATGATTCAGCTGCGCTATGGGATTATCCCCCTTCACGCCGAAGCGTACTTCATGACCACAGCGCCGATATCGTTACGAGCTATTGATTTCTTTTGGGTAGGCGTCCTTGCGCTCATTCTTTGTACGCTGGCTGCCTATATTCCTGCTCGTATAGCCGCACGGCTCGACCCCGTGCGGGTCATCCGTTTCAGATAACTGTTTCATATATCCATCCTATGATAACTTTAGGGGACCGCGCTCCCGACTTTACGCTGTATTCGCAGGACATGGAGCCTCACTCGCTCTACGATGCTCTCGAGGAGGGGCCCGTTTTGCTACTCTTCTTTCCCGGTGCCTTCACGAGCGTCTGCACAAACGAGCTCAACAACGTCAACAACTCAATTGACGATTTCGGTGGGGCCGACGTAAAAATACTGGCCATCTCTACCGACTCTCCGTTCGTGCTCAAGGAGTTCAGCAAAGTGCACAAATTCCAGTTCGATCTGCTGAGTGATCACGATGCCTCGGTGGCGGAAGCCTACGGTGCGAAGTATGATCACAACTTTACCTCGATGGAGCTCGACCGAATCGCCAAGCGGTCAGCCTTCGTTATCCAGCCTGACGGGACTGTGGCTTACGCTGAGGTGCTGGAAAACGCTGGTGCGCTTCCGCAGTTTACTAAGATCAAGCGCATGTTGTCGAAGATTGCTGCCTGAGTCATGACCATTGGTTTCGTACAGCACGCACCACGCTACCTGCAGCCTGATGCAAACAGGCAGCATGTGGCTTCGTTGGTGGAGGGTAGTTCGGCCGACCTCCTGGTTCTGCCTGAACTCTTTACGTCGGGCTACTTCTTTCAATCCACCGAGGACGCGCGGAAGATTGCCGAAGAGATTCCTGATGGCGCTACCGTCGCCTGGATGGAAGACCTGTCTGCCCACCTCGGCTCGACACTTGTAGCCGGTCTACCGGAGCGAGACGAGGAGGGAAGGTTGTACAATAGCGCAGCCGTGGTGAGTCCGCGCGGATTCGAGGGGACGTATCGTAAGATTCATCTTTACAACGAGGAAAAGCTGCATTTCGAGCCAGGCCAGGGGCCGCTCCCGGTTTTCGAGCTCACTGCTCGTGATGGTACCGCGTACCGACTTGGCCTCATGATTTGCTTTGACTGGTTTTTCCCGGAGGCTATCCGGTCACTTGCACTGCAGGATGCCGACATCGTGGCGCATCCGTCCAATCTTGTTCGGAAAAACTGCCCGCGGGCGATGCCTATTCGCGCGCTGGAGAACCGC
Source organism: Salinibacteraceae bacterium (assembly GCA_007124945.1). GTDB lineage: Bacteria > Bacteroidota > Rhodothermia > Rhodothermales > Salinibacteraceae > Tc-Br11-B2g6-7. The sequence goes on from SLED01000090.1 coordinate 2,031, forward strand.
GTTTTTACCGTTACGGCAAATCGCTACGGGTCGGAATCCAATGGTAGCGAAAGCCTCACCTTCATCGGACAGAGCGAAATCTGCGCTCCGAGCGGTGAAATTCTAACGCGAGCACCAAGAGTGGGGGATGCTGTGGAGGTAGCCGAAATCGACCTGAAGGAGGCGCGGCAGAAGGAAGTAACCGCTCACAATCATCTCTGGAAGGACCGGAATCCAGCAGCGTACAGCCTTGGGTAGCGCTTATCAATTGCGCTCGTAACGCTCACGCAGCACATGCTCGATGCGAGCCTGCGGATCGCCATCCGAAGCAGGCTCGAACGACTGGCCCGTAAGGCGCTCGAAGAGCTCGACATAACGCCTGGATACCGTCATTCGAAAATCATCCGGAAGGTCGGGGAGCGTCTGGCCGGGCTTCCCCATAAAGTTGTGCTCCATCAACCACTCGCGCACGAATTCTTTCGACAGTTGCTGCTGGGGCGCACCGGAGGCCAACCTTTCTTCGTACCCATCCGCGATATAATAGCGCGAAGAGTCGGGCGTGTGCACCTCATCTATTACACGAAGTGTGCCTTCCAGATCGCGACCGAACTCGTATTTCGTATCTACGAGAAGAAGCCCCCGCTCGCGCGCCATGGTGGACCCGCGTTCAAAGAGAGCAAGCGCATAGCGCTCAAGGGTCTCAAACGTTGACTCATCGAGAATCTCTCGCCGCAGAATCTCTTCTTTGCTGATATCTTCGTCGTGACCCTCTTCGGCTTTCGTGGCCGGCGTGAGGATTGGTGTCGGGAGACGCTCGCCCTCACGCAATCCATCAGGGAGTGTCTGACCGCAGAGCATACGCTTACCGGACCGATACTCGCGAGCGGCGTGGCCGGCCAGGTAACCACGTACGACAAATTCGATGGGCACCGGTTTGCACCGGCGTCCGATGGTTACGTTGGGATCCGGCACATTGAGCAGGTGATTGGGCGCCACATCGTCCGTAGCACGGAGAAAAAAAGCGGCCAACTGATTCAGTACCTGGCCCTTGTGCGGTATCGTTTGCCGCAGCACATAATCGAAAGCGGAGATACGATCTGTGGTGATGAGCACGACCTCGCTGCCTACCGTATACACGTCCCGAACCTTACCCTCGTAGCGAGATCCCAGCCAGTCGAAGGCTGTCTGGTGAAGCGTAGGAGGGAGTGTGGAGGTAGGCATAGGAGTTAGTCCTCGCGGTGGATGTCCGTGGAGCGGCGTGCGTGGAGGGTGGGGTGAATGGTTACATCAATGGGTGGCTCGTCGAGAGAGCCTTCCACCCGACGCATAAGCACTTCCGTTGCGCGCTCACCCACATCCATCATCCGCTGATCGATGCTGGAGAGACCGATATAGTAGCTTGTCTTGATGTCGTCATACCCGATCACTGCAATGTCCTCGGGCACGCGCTTACCCGCCTCGTTGATAGCCTTCATCGCGCCGATAGCCTGTACATCGCTGCTGGCAAAGACGGCGGTTACAGCGGGCTCAATCTCAAGCAGCTCCAGCATGGCCTCGTAGCCATTCTCCTCACTGAAGCCTGCATGTTTTGATGTTTTCCCGCTGCGCACGAGCGTTTCGTCGTACGCGATCCCCGCCTTCTCCAGCCCGGCCTTGAAGCCTTCTATCCGTTGCAGCTGCAAATGACCATCAGTGTGCGAACGGATCAGCCCGATGCGGCGGTGCCCACGTTCGACGAGATGGTCTACGGCAAGCTCAGCACCTTCCCGATTATCCCAATGGAAACAATCGATTTCTGAGTGATCGTGCCCAACCAGTACCACCGGAGCATGCAGGCGCTGAAGTTTTTCAAAAAGAGCAACGGTAACCGGTACGCCTGCCAGAAGGAGGCCGTCCACGGTACCACGGCTCAGAAAGCTAAGTAGCACTTCTTGCGGGTTGTCTGCACCCAGATCACAAAGGAGCAGGTCGCTATCGCCTGTAACAGCCTGCAACTGGCTGCGCACGCCCTTGAGCAATTCGTTATGAAACGGCGTGGTAAAGGTAGGGATGGCAATCGCGAGCGTCAGTGTGCTTCGCTTGGCCAGCGACTTTGCGGTTCGATCGGGCTGAAACTTCAGCTTGTCAATTACATCCTGTACCTTTTTCTTGGTGGCCTCAGATACGTCAGGTGAATGATTCAACACGCGTGATACTGTAGAGATAGCGACGCCCGCTTCCTCAGCCACGTCGTAAATGGTGATACGGTCCTTGTCATGTGTCTGCGGCATGACACAGTCCTCTTGAGTAGATGAAAGGTGGGTCGTCTATCGGGAGGGTCAACTTCCGGTACTGCGAAGCTGCCAGAAGTAATCGGGAGCGGGTCGCGGGGGATCATCCACAGAGGCACGGAGCGCTTCTGTGACAGCCGCTTTCGATTCCTGCAGCGATTCGATGGTGGAATGCTCGTTCAGTAGCGCTTTAAGCAGCGAAATCGACAAAACGCTGGAGGCACCATGCTGTTCGGCGATAGGGAGGAGGGGGGCCTCAAATAGTCCAAAATCATTACCATCGTAAAAAAGATCGACGGCAAAGTCGCCGGCATCGTCCTCCGACTCGAAGTGGCGAGCGGGAATCTTTCCGCAACGAACAAGCACGTTGGCTGCACCCTGCTTATGGAGTCGCTGCACGGCTACCTGCGCATCATCCAGTGATTGTATTTCCATGCCGGCAAGCAGCTCCGCGTCACGCCGGTGTACCGTGACTACGTCAGCCTGATTCATGCGCTCCGACAGCGCGTCACGACCCCGGGTGCTTATGATATCCTCACCACTGGGCCCGCTGAGCGTCAGATCCAGAACGACAGGTCCGGTGTCAACGTCTGCCAGCAAGTCAAAAGCCACGGCTATCGTCTTGTGATGGCCGATGATGCCGATTTTTACCCCGGCAGGCGGAGTAACAGATAGCGTATGCTCAAGCTGGGCGGCCACGGAATCTGTCGGCACCGCCAGCACGTCGGTAACCCGGCCGTTGCTCGCACTGATGATGGATGAACAGACAGGCTTTGGCTGAAGGTCGGCTGCTTTTGAAGCCAGGATATCTGCCGATAGGCCACGTTCAATACCGTTGTACAGCGCTCCAATAAGCAGTACGTTAGCGAAGTCGCCAGATGCCGTAGCCATGTGCTGAAATGCCTTCGGTTAGTTGTGATAAGCCGGCAACAGCATACCATGCAACCATCGAAACATCTACCATACGCAGCGCCGACTTCCATAAATTGCACGAACTTCTACAAAGTGGCTCTCAGGATCCCTACGTCTACGACCAGAGAGTATCTACGAATACTTTCGTATGTACAGGTTACAGCCCGATATCCTCAGCCGGATTCTCCTTGAAGGTGGCGGCCTTCTTGACGTATCCGTTGAACGTACTCCAGCTTTTGTGGCCACTGTGCTCTTTTACGCGGCGCTCGGGTTTACCGGCGCGGATCGCCTGGGTGATGAAACCGCTACGAAGCGAGTGAGCTGAGAGTGCTTCGCTGTCGAGGCCGACGCGCTCGGCGTGTTCTTTCAGGATAATCGAAACGTACTGCGCGGTGATGCCTGTTTTGCCAACCGATTCGCCACGATAGAAACGCCGGAAGATGGGCCCAGCATTGATGTCTGCCGCTTTGATCCATGTGCGCAGCGCCGTAACCGGACACGTCTCGCTCGCGTTGCCGTATGGGATGCCTTTGGTGATGCCCTCGCTGGCCTGATCGGTTTTGCTCTTCCGTATCGTGAGGTTGATGCCACGGCCGGAGACGACTTCGATGTCGTCCATCGTTAGTGACACGAGTTCGCTTCGCCTGAGAGCGCCCGTCCAGCCGATAAGTAGGATAGCCCTGTCTCTGAGCGACGTGAGCGTGAGTTCGCCGTGTTCGTTTCGCGGCAGGTGCTGCACGATGAGGCGAAGATCCTCAACCATGAGCGGCTCTGCCTTGTCCTGCCGCCGCGTTTTGTCACGCACGATCCCACGCCAGATCTTTCGCAGCGGACCTTTGGCAACGGACGTGGGCGTGTCGTAGTCGTGCTCTTTGTGCATCGTACTGATGCTCGCCAGGCGCCGCTCGATGGTGGCAAGTTTGTACTGCTCGGCAATCGCTCCAAGATACAGCCCGATAGTCTGCACACGCGCCGGGAGTGCCTTGAGCCCATGCCGCTCACACCAGGAAGAGAAATGCCCCCAGTCGCTTTCGTAAGCTCGAACCGTATTATCCGTCCAGGCGCCTTCGGCGTACGCTTCAAGACGATCAAGGGAATCCTGTAGCTCCTGTACGAGCTGCGCGTTGTTTACAAAGGGTTGAATGTCGGTAGAATTGCCCATGTTGCCAGTGCGTCTTTCTGTAGCGTCTTACGACAGTATAAATACTTCGCGGTAGTATTACAAGTGATAATCTTACATTATCGTTTCTAATAATTTTATTGCCTTCGGACCCGTTTCTTGGCGAATGGTGCGCCTTACCTTATCGACAGCAAGCGTTACCGTCCGGTTTGGCGACTCGTGACAGCAAGTCTGCTCGGTGCTCCTATTTAGCCTCGCATGGATTCTCGCTTTCCGCGAGAATGACTTTGGTTGATCGATCTCCGCAAGCCGTACAGCTTGGCGGTCGGAACCGGGGTTGTCGCTGGAGTCCGTCGCCATTCCTCGATTCCTCGTATCATCGATTCTTCGATTCCGTCACTCTCTGCTGCCAACTTTTAGATCACGAACCCCCACACTCCCAAACTCCCACACCCAAACTTCTCGCCTCGTCGATTCATCGATTCGAAAGCTATCTGGCACCACCGTTTAA
>SLED01000174.1 GCA_007124945.1 Salinibacteraceae bacterium
ACATGATGACAAACAGGATGGGCACCATAATTGCCCCGGCATAAACGAGCACCTGTAACACGCCGATAAACTCTGCATTTAAAGTAATATACAGACCTGCAACGCAGATCAGATTCAGAATCAGCCACAGAGCACTGTTGACCGGGTTGCGAGCGATAATCGTCCCCAGAGCGGAGGCAATCGCCACAACTGCGAGAATGAAAAAGAGTAGTTGCTGGATCATGCAAACAGGGACAACGAAAATAGCGAAAATCCGTGCGGACGCGGCCGTGGCAGCGCGCCCAAAACAGAGAAGAAGTTACCGAACGCCTCTGGTAGGGACAAGCAAAGATCGCGTTAAGCAAACAAGCCTGTGAGCGCCAAATACCGGCGTTGCAATACATTCTCCATTGGGCAGTGCGAACATAGGAATCACGAGGGAAAAAGGCGACTGAAATCCTTGTGCCCTCTCGTCAACGAGCACACTCAATCAATAATCCATTCCATGATTTGTACCCTGCGTCACAGTGCGAGCCTCGGGCTCCTGCTTTTCGGTCTTCTTCTGATACCCGGTGACCTAACCGCTCAACAGCTGTATTTTCCGTTTGAAGCTTCGGTTACAGCAAACGAAGCGGAAACTTCCTATGAGGGTAGCGCCCTTGCCCACGTGCTCCGGGACGATGACGAGCACCTCGTTGAACTTCAGCTGACAGGGCATGCCGGCGAGCGGTCGCTGATACTGAGTCTGCTGGCGCGCCAGCCGGGGCTTGAACTTGGAACGTACGATGCCACCGCCCCAATCGACGACATCAGAACCATCCAGGATGGGTTTGAGCGATTACCCGTAGACGCCTTTGTAACGCTTGCGGGCTTTTCCACCAATCCGCGCAACGAACGGCTCTCCGTGGAATCCGGGGAGCTGGTTATTGAAAAGGTGACTGACGTAGCCGAACTCACCGACCTCCCCGGCGACCTTACGCCCGAGGCACTTGAAGAGCTTCCAATCACGAATCTCGTGGAAGGATCGATCACGTACACGCTGCGTGGAGAAGATGGCACCACGTATCGCGTAAGTGGATCATTCAAAGCGCTTGAGACGGTTCAGGACGCCTCAGATGAGGAGGGCCCGCTACACGGCCACCCGCACGGTGGACACTCACACTAACACCGCGAGCCGGCTTGCCGGTCGGGTTGCTGCAACGTAGAGAAGCGGCTGTCGATCGCGGTTGGGTGCTACCAGCGTGTCCCGCACATCCAGAAAACACGTATGGTACGTTGACCCCTGCGCCTTGTGGATGGTGGAGGCGTAGGCGTAATCGACTGAGGCAAAATGCTCCCGCAGACGATAGTACAGCTCCCAGTCGCGCTCGCCCTCGCGGGCTTCATCTCGGAATTTCTTAAGCCTGCGCTCATACCGCTCTCGTTCGGACTCGTGCAGCACCGTGATCTCGCGGGGCGAGGCATCATCGGGGCCTGCAATCTCCAGCTGCCACACGGTCCAGCGGCCCAGATCGTCGTCATCCTCCTTCCGCTCGGTGGTAGCCAGCACCTGCACCTCCTCGCTGTTGACAAGTAACGGCGCCCCTTCAATGAACCAGCTATCGCGTGCCACCAGCCATTCCCCGGGCGAAAAGCGCGGCGCATGCTCTCCAAAAAGTGCCTCCCGCACCTGTCTGTTGTACGCTCGCACGGTACGGTTACGATAGGCAAGAATGCGGGCATACGACGGGTTTTCCTGAAAAGTCTCCGTCTCAAAAGCCCGGATGGCACTTTCCAACAGTGCCTGTCGACGTCCTGTCACGGCGACACCCTCCCCCTCGACGAACGCGGAAGAGAAATCGCTTGCGCCGTTTCGCAGATGGGTTGCCAGTGACAGAATCGGATTATCTTGCTCCTGCCGGACGACCTCGTCGAGCAGCGGCCCGGGCTGCTGAAGGGCTGGCGAGGGATCCTCGTTAACGGGCGGAAGCTGCGCCGGATCTCCGACGAAGAGCCAGGTAAGCTCATCGGTTTCTTCTATAGCAGCCCACTCCGCCGCGCCTACCATCGACGCCTCATCCACAATTACCGTGGCGTATTGCGGCAGTGCACGATCGCGTTCGGGCACAAGCTCGTAGCCTCCTTCCAGGTCAGGCACTAATCGAAGTCCGAGGAGCGCGTGCAGCGTTTGTGGCCGCACGTCCGCGGCAATCATCTCACCAGCGACCTGCGCAGCCTTGTGTGTGGGAGCGCACAAATAAACCTCTTCATCTTCACCGAGCAACTCTTCTACAAGGCGCCCGACGAGAAACGTCTTTCCCGTACCGGCAAATCCATTCAGCGACGTGTATCGCTTACCCTGGAAAAGGCGCTCGCGAACTTCGCTATACGCTTTGGCCTGATGGTCGGACAGCTCCGGCATGGGCAATCAGTAGCACGGCCTTAATTCCACGAAATGCCCTCAAGTGGGTCCGGCACGTCCAGCTTCCGAATCGCGGCCTCGTCAAACCAGGCTTCTCTCACCGGCTCAGGGTCGGCTCCGGGCACTTCCGAAGGCTTGTGATACCCCTCCATCTCCTTCACCCAGATGAGTGTGCGATGCCTCGGTTTCTCTCCATCACGCGCCACGTTTATATTCGTCTCCCGGCCGTAGCAGATACCCTCGGCCTCTCCCATCACAAAACCGTGCGTGGGATGGCGCAAGAGCACGCGAACACGTTCACCAAAATCAAACCGGCTATCTTCAAAGTCGCTCGGAGAGTATGTGGCCATGGTGATAAAGGTAAATTGAAGAAGACAACATCATCGGACAATCGGAATCCTTGCCTCGTTCCAGCACGGTGATGAAAGGTCGGTGGAGGCCCGCAGAGGCCGAATCTTCGTTTCGAACGGCTCGTTTGCCTCGCTCCCTTCCCATGAACGCGGAGCAGCTATGAGCCAGGAAAAGCCGCCTTTTGAGCCGGACTACAACAAGCCCGATGCTCCGGGCATCCACATGAACTTCGACAACACGGTCTCTATCTACCAGATCGTGCGACCGGAGCAAGATTTTGACGAGGCGGCCAAGGAAGCCTTCGGGCTTTTGCGCCAGGCGCAGGAGCAATTTCCCGATTGGCCACGCGTCTATTATCTCGACGTGGCCGGCCACGATGGCGAGCACCTTGGTTTTACACGCGACTTTTTTGAGTTTCAGCAAGACTTTCTCTTTTCCACCATCGCGCATTTCGTCACCGCGCTCGAAACGCCGCTAACGGGAGGACTTGTCAACCCCAACCCCCAGCGAAATGACGTCCCGGACGAGCTGGTGGTCTCAGAGGAAGGCGACCCCCGGGAGGGCAACGCAGCATGACGACGCCTCGTGCGGTTATTTTTGACGTAAACGAGACACTGCTCGACCTCTCAGCACTGGACCCGCTGTTCGAGCAGTTCTATGGCGACGCGTCCACGCGACTTCGCTGGTTTACGTTGCTCAAGGAATGGTGGCTTGTAGGCAATGCCACCGGCACGTACCGGCCCTTCGATGTGCTGGTCGAGCAAGCGCTTCTGGCTATTGATGAAGACAAGGTGCTAACCGCGCGAGAGCGAAAGGAATTTATGCAGGGCCTGACGTCGCTCCCGCCGCATGAAGACGTCCGTCCGGCACTGAAGACGTTAAGTGAGGCACCGCTACGCGTGGCTGCGCTGACGAACGGGACGGACGACGCCGTCAAGAAGCAGCTTACGAACGCCGGGCTTCTGAAGTACTTTGATCTCGTGCTTTCAACGGATTCGGTGCAACGGCACAAGCCCGACAAGAGCCCCTACCTGCATGCTGCCAAATCTTTGAATATCTCCGTTGAGCATTGTGTCATGATTGCGGCACACGATTGGGATATCGCCGGTGCTGCGGAGGCTGGCCTGCAGACCGCATTTATCGAAAGACCAGGGGCCCCGTACGCGCCCATCTATCCGACCCCAACGTATCGGTGCACCACGTTGCACGAGGTCGCCGAACTGTTTAGATGAGCAGGCCACTGTAGACCGCGACCAAAATGATTGCTCCTGTTTGATGGAGCATCTGCCAGAGCCCTCAGCAAGCATCGCCTGCAGGCGCACTACTAAATAAGCACGAGGCGCGGCAAGATGAACGGACTCCCCGTAAGCTATCCGTTTATCTCGGGCGGGTCATCCAGGTCGTGACTGGCACCGTCTCCCTCAACCACGTCATCTACAATTTCCTCCACTTCCTCGGCTGCTGCAACGGCCATAGCGGTTTCCTCGTCGTCCATCCGCTCTGCGATGACAAAAGCTGCAAATTGCACCGCGGAGTCTGCCGATGAATTGCCGAGCGCCACACCATCGAGCGACTTCACTTTTATCACACGCCATCCGGCCGCAAGATGCTTGTTCAGCTTTCGCAGTCCGGAAACCTTCTCTCGGGTGACTCTAACAATAAAGGCCTTCTGCTGGATACCCATTTCACTTTATAAAAGTCAATTTACCGTCCGCCGGTGTATGATACCACCGGTTGGGCCATGGTTGTCCTAAACATCAACCCTTTTATGTTACAACCCACCATTGGGATCTGCTACGATACCTACGCTGACTATGAGTGGCAGGAAGACGATCCCCCCGATGCTGATGCGGAGTTCGAGCCCGAGTCCACGGTGGAGGCTATTGAGGAGGCAATAGAGCACTGCGGTTTCCGGAGCGAACGTATTGGTACTGCGCGGGAATTGTACCGGCAGCTCTGCAAAAACAAGGTCTGGGATGCAGCCATCAACATAACCGAGAGTGCAGGCAGCCGCAACCGCGAGGCGTATGCGCCGATTCTTCTTGAGATGGCGGGCATCCCCTGTGTGGGTGCCGATGCGCTCTCCCTATCCGTGAGCCTTGACAAGGCTTGGACGAAAACGCTTGTGCAAGCCGCGGGAGTTCGCACGCCCCCCTTTACTACCTACCGAAACGCCGCGGAGGTCACGACAGAATCGCTCCCCGCTCCTTTCCCCCTTTTTGTGAAGCCGCGGTACGAGGGCACCTCTAAAGGAATCACGGAGCACAGCAAGGTATCATCCATTGAAGAGCTACGGCGTGTGGTAAACGACACCGTTACCGCTTACAAGCAGGATGCCATTGTGGAGGCGTTTATTGAAGGTGGGGGCGAGTTTACCGTGGCTGTGATCGGAAACGACCCACCGGACGCGCTGCCCGCACTGCAGCGGGCCGTGGAGCCGACCACGGGCATCGGCGTACACGCACTGGAGCATCGGGGCATGCCCGAACATGACTGGCCGTACGAGCTCCGCGGGATACTCGACGATCCGCTGGAGCAAGAGCTTCAGCGGCAGGCGGTGCTGGCGTACAAGGCTCTGGAGTGCAAGGACTTCGCCCGCGCGGACTTTCGGGTGGATGACGCCGGAGCCGTCTGGTTTCTTGAAATCAACCCGCTCCCTTCATTCGCGCCGGATGATACCTTTGCGATTTCTGCAGAACTGATGGGAATGGAGTATCCCACATTTTTGGGTGATGTCTTCTCACGAGCATTCAAGCGTCTGGGCGTATCCTGAAGGGTTTGGCACCCGATGCACGCCATTCAAGCGGTAACGAATTAAAACCGATGAAGCGACTAACTGAACATCCGAAATGGCGTGATTGGCGCTGGCAGATGCGCAACCGCGTTCATACGGAGGAAGGACTCGAGGAATGGCTCTCGCCGAGCGCAACCGAGCGGCGAGGCATTCGAGAAACCGAGGGTGTATTCCGCTGGAATATCACACCCTATTACGCAAGCCTGATGGACCCCGAGGACCCGGCCTGTCCCATCCGGCGGCAGGTAGTCCCCACGGCTGAGGAACTTCAGCCGGACCTCGTGGGAGATATCGATCCACTGGGCGAAGTGGCTCATTCCCCAGTCAAGAATCTGATCCATAATTACGAAGACCGTGTGGCGTTTTGTGTCACCGCCGAATGCGCGATCTACTGCCGGTACTGCCTGCGCAAGCGTATGGTAGGCGATGCAGACTTCTTCCTGAGAAAGGGGGAATTACAGGATGCGATTGATTATGTCGAAGCCCACCCGGAAATCCGCGATGTGCTTCTAACCGGTGGCGACCCCCTCACCTTCAACGAGGCGAACCTGGAGTGGCTGCTAAGCCGGCTGCGGGCAATCGCGCATGTCGAAATCATCCGCATCGGTTCGCGCATGCCGGTAAAGCTGCCATACCGCATCACCGATGAGCTCTGCGAGATGCTGCAGCAGTACCATCCGCTCTGGCTGAACACGCACTTCAATCACCCGAGAGAGGTCACCGAAGATGCCCGGATGGCAATTGACCGCTTGCTGCGCGCTGGAATTCCCGTCGGCAATCAGACGGTGTTGCTTCGCGGGATTAACGATAACGTACGGGTGATGCGCAAGCTGAACGAGAAGCTGGTAGCCGCCCGCGTTCGTCCATACTATCTGTATCAGGCCCAACTTATTGGCGGTACGGCTCATCTGCGCACGCCCATAGAGCATGGAATGGCCATCACCGAGGCGTTGCGGGGGCGCACTTCCGGCTTCGCTATCCCAACCTACGTGCTGGATACTCCTCTCGGGAAAGTACCCCTGAACCGTAGCTACGTGGAGGGGCGTGCGGGCGATTACGTCGTCATGCGCACGTACAGCTCCGAGCGTTGGGCCGAACCAAACCCGCTGCCCGACGGCTTCCAGTCTGCCGTGAAATTGCCTGAAATTGATTTTCCAGCAGACGCGCGAACGATCGAAACAAACACATCTTTCGTACCACTGCCCCTTGCCCCCCATTACGCATAAGCCTCCGGTTTA
>SLED01000024.1 GCA_007124945.1 Salinibacteraceae bacterium
CTATGTCCTGATTGAAATCGGCAGCATCTTCGAACATGCTGCTGAAATCCGTGACGCTGTTCACATCCCAATCACCGATATCCTGATTGAACTGGTGATCTTCCGCAAAACTTGCCTGGAACATGCTGCTCATGTCCTCCACATTTCCGGTGTCCCAGTGACCGATGTCGCTGTTCATACCAGTGGCCAGGTGAAACATGCCGGACATACTGGTCACCGCTGAAAGGTCTGGGGCATCATCGGCAGAGATGTCCAGATTCTCCGCACCAAAGAACGCCCGTTCCATGCTTGTCCAGGCAATGTCTCCCCACTGCTCTACGTCAAGCAATTTTGTGGCATCACCGGATTCGGGATCATCATACAGTCCGAAATTCAGCCGGGTAAAGGAACCACTGATTTCAACGCGATATGTACCGGGCTCCGGAAAAGTAATCGTGTGCTCATCGATGCCGGTTTCGCTGCCGCTATTGTCCGGATTGTCGACCTCCTCCCACTCGATCTGGTAGTCCTCGCCTTCACCGGGGATAGTGATCTGATCATCATTTGATAAGCCGTCCTTTTCGGTATCCCACACGGTGACGAAGGGCTCCTCGTCGCTATCATGAGCCACCGACGTTGAGACCGTCTCGCTGCCAACAGCGCGGTCATAGGCGGACGAGTGCACGGCTGCCTGCCCGCGATCTACGGCTCCAAGCAGTAGCACTCCTGTTAGGATGACACCGATGAAGGCAAAGAGACGGGAAGGTGTTGTGTGGGCGTAATCCAATGATACCAATCGACAACTGTTGAAGGGAGTACTCAATTATTAGCACGAGCATTTGGGTAGCCACCGGACACGATCGCGCATCTGAGAGCTTATCACTCTTCAGAACCGTCGATCACCAGATAGCTGAGCAAGATGTCGTGGGCGGTTAATTAGAACTTGTGGACCGTGAAGCAGCGCGATGTTGCTGGAGGCGATAGACCGTCCGCGAATACTTTCACAAGGCCCACTGAGGGTCATGAGATTCTGTCGCCCTCATCACAAGAACACGAAGCTATATCCACCCCACGAACAGCGCACCGGCAGGGCGGACTTCATGCTCAAACCTGTCGGCATCCGGAGTCAGTAGCAGCAAGAGGCCAAAGCCACGCGCACCATCGCGGGCCTCGGGTATGGCCTCCCGGCTGTGTTCTAACGCGGCGCGCCCGACCTCTTCTTGACTGGTAAACGCGTCAGTACCAAGCCATGTATCGCCCGGAAACCAGGTATCACCGGGAAACCATGTGTCTCCTGGAAATAGCGCGTCGAGGGACCTCACGAGGGCGTCCGGATCGAGCGTTCTGCCGAGCGGCACATGCTCACCACTCTCTGCAGCGCGCTCCGGAATTTCCAGCGGCACGGCTTCGCGATCTACCACGGATCCGCGCTGGTCAACAACTACAAGCGTTAACCGGACCGGATCATCTATTCGCCCCTTCTCGATGAACTCCGCGGGCAACTCCACCGCCACATCAGCATGCTCAACCATCCACCGGCCGAAATCTACCGGGGAGATACCACGCTCACCCGAGCGCTGATGTAAAGCGTTGTAGTCGTCCTCTTCAATCGTGAGATCGAAGGCGGATGTTGTATCCCCCCGCTGTGCGTCGGCTTGCTGAACGTTAGCTGTAAGAAGGAGAAGTAGTGTCGCAAGTGAAAGTAGTTGTTTCATGGGTTGTAGGTAGGTTTGTATTAATGGATGACCCGTAACTCAATCGCCGCAACCCGTTAGCCCCTCCTCAACACTTCAACACAGTACCCGGGATGAAACCCAACCAGGAAGAATGTGCGTGGGGAGGCTGCGGGCAAGATCACAGCCGGCATTGCGGTATCAATCATCTACCAGGCAATCACCGTCGGCATTGTCAGCGAACGAGTTGACGTCGCAGATATCCTCGTTGATGTCGCCGTTCTCGCTCACATAGATGCCGTGGCCCCCGCTATTCTGGAACACGGAGTTGTCGGCCATAACGCTGCCTACGAAGTTTGCGTCACCTACGGTCAGGTTGGCCGGCTCAGCGTCGCCCGCGCCTAATGCGTCGCGACCGGCATATTCGATCACAGCATGGTCGATCACATTGTCCGGGCTGTCACTCGTAATAAAGATTCCATTCCAGTGACCCGGCTCTTCCTCGGTACCGGTTAAGACGATCTCATTGCCTTCTTCGCCCTCGATAACAGCACCACTCTCATCATCTGCAATGGTAAACTGCGCGCCGGGGCCGAAAAAAAGCTCCGTGCCTGCCTCGATGGTAATACGAGTGTCACCCTCAAGATCGGTCTCCCCACTCACGCGGTAAGGAGCGTCGAGGTTGCTCCAGGTGGCGTCCGCGATTTCCACATCATTGCCGACAACTGAAATGTAATCGTCGCTGTTGCCCGCATAGGTTGATCCTGGATCCAGCATGTGGATCATCTCGGTAGTGAGTCTCACCGGTGCTTCCTCGTTGTCGGTGATGATGTTCTCTTCGAATACATCTACTCGGCCGCGCTGGGTGTCTGTGATGGAATGCATGGCAAGCTTCAGGCCATGGCCACCGCTGTAACGGAGGGTCGTGTTGCTGATTGAGGCCTCCGCCTCAGTATTGCTGTCCCCAATAAGCACGCTGGCCGGCTCGTCGATACCAGCGCCCATAGCCACGCGGCCGCCGTATTCGATCACCGTATGGTCGAGTACGTTCTCCGGGTCCTCGCTCAGAATAAGAATGCCATTCCAGTAACCGGTCTCTTCCGCTGTACCAGTGAAGACGATTTCCTCGCCCTCTTCGCCATTTGCGTATAAGACGCCGTCGTCAGGTTGAATCTCTAAGGAGGCGCCTCGCTCGAACTGAATGCGCGTTCCGGGCTCGACGGTCAGGTGCGCATCCACCTCGATTTCGTCCGCGACGATATACAACACATGTGAGAAGAGCGTCCGGTCTTCTGTTATCTCGTCAGAAAGTTCTTCGACCTCCAAGACATCGACTTCCTCTGTCGCCGTGTCCACGGCATCTTCGGCTGAGACTTCCAGCGTGATATCATAGATGCCACCGACATCTGCTTCGAAATGTGTTACCTCCGCATTGGGATTGTCGATGACCGCTTCGCTGCCGTCGGGCGTTGTGAGGTCCCACTCGAACGACAGCTCGTCAGCTTCCTGAACGGTTGACCCACTGCCATCAAGGGTAACTTCGTCACCCGATCGGGGGTTGTCGGGGTCGACGGTAAAGGAGGCAGAGACGGTTACGTCAGGATCAGGGTCAGGATCGGGATCTACCACGGAGTCATCACACCCCATGAAAATCAGAGCCGTGATCAGGACGATGGTAAGAGCGAGTGGTTGAGCAAACGCAATTCGATACATATCCGAGTCCCAAAATAATGTAGCGTGGTACGGACGAAAGGTGCCAGAGGCAGAGCCTTAGCGTTTGCAGCGGCCGCACGGTATCTTGAATCGGGTGCAGCTTCAAACGCGATGGATTGCTCCTTGCATTTATGAACACGGACAGCTCCACCAGAAATCGGACATTCGAAGTGTGAAGCAGCCGCGAAACGACCGAAGTAGCACGTCTTTGCAACCTCTGCATCTCCCTTAGCAGACCAGGAGATAGCCACCGTAAACTTGCGGGCGCCCAAGCAGGACCGTTCGGGCCTAAAAGAAGGATCGTGATCAGTGCCAGATGTGCTCCACAGGGTTTCGCGATTGCGTGGTATCCTACTCGTTTTCCCACTGAAGAACTGGATAGTCGTCCTCCACGACCTGCCAGGTGTCGTCGAAATCGAAGCCCGTCATGTTTGCTTCGGCGGCATCACCCTGCATTTGTTCTGTGGTACGGCCCTCCACGTATTCTCCGTATTCACCTTCTCCGACACCGGCCTCCTGCCCGCTTTTATCAAGGTCCCAGTAGGCACTACTGATGGCTATTTCGTCGTTGTTGCGACCGAGCAGGCCTCCCATCCAGCGGTGGTCAGCTACCACATCAGCAGCTACATAAACGCCGCTTATCTCGCCTCCCCCGTCACCACTTCGCGTGCCCCCGACGGCCCCTCCGATACCGCCAGAACTGCTTCCGTCCACGACTCCTGATACGCTACCTTTGACATAGGCATCTGTAATGGATGCATGATCGCTATTAGAGCCTGCAAGCCCACCGATGGTCCACTCGCCCGAAACATCGGCTTCTACTCGTGACTCCCGAATCGTACCTGAGTTATGCCCGACGAGACCCCCTATCCGATGCTCGCCCTCAACAGTTCCTTTGACCACCGATTTCGAAATCTCTGAGTCCTGCCAGTTATTGCCCACTAAACCTCCAGACCGAGTTCCGTCTCTTGTCCGCACCTCCACAACAGCCGACGTCCGCGTAATATTTCCTCTGTTCCGTCCTGTAATGCCCCCCACACGTTCACCCCGGACTATACCTTCTACATTTATATCGTACAACTCGCCCGAGCTTGAGCCAGCCAGTAATCCAACCGTGAAACGGTCACCTTCTACACTCCCCTCGATACGTACGTCGGATATTTTTTCAGCCTGACTCTCACCAACAAGCCCTCCTACGTTCCGCTCCCCACCAATAATCTCGATATCTCGCAACTGCAGATCTGCAAACTCGGCCCGATTTGTGGTTTTGCTAACAAGGCCTACGTCCTCGCTGTCTGGCCGATTTATTACTAAGGCATCGATGGAGAAGCCCTGTCCGTCTAATGTACCGTCAAATCGATCGTCCTCACCCTGTGCAATCGGTTCGAAGCCTTCTCCATCATTCCACTCTGCCGTTTCGGATGCATCGATGTCATTTACGAGCACATAATCGCCATCCAGCGGGTAATCCGAATCGTTACCGATAAGCTGAAGCTCATCAATTGTACTTATCTCGATTACATCTGTAGTGGGACCACCATCGTCTTCCGGGTCCTCAGGATCTGTAACGGCATCATCGCAGCCCGCCAATCCGAAGAAGATCAAAGTGAAACCTATAGCAAAGACTACTGCGCTTCTAACTACAATCATGGAGACAAGATACCTCATTCTGCTTATATAGGATGTGATTTATTGAAATGTGGCTTCTAAAGCCCATCGATGATTTCGTCCCACGCGGGATGGCTGAGCGGACCACAGCCGTCTTCTCCATAGCGCACGTTCGAGAATTCGCCCGCTACAGTGACCGTGCCGTCGTCCACGTCCATGGTGTGTTCCGGCCATGACCCACTAAAGACAGGAATCACCTCCTCACCTCCGTTCGTCTGAATAGTAAGCTGTTCTTTGACGACGGAGAACTCGACGAATGGAATAGCCCAGATTTCGTCCTCATCGATATTTCTAATGGACATGGCGCCCTCCGCACTCGCGGTCCACTCATCACCATCACTTATGTCGAAGGAAAACATGTTCAGCTCTACTTTTGTGAGGCCGCCCACCCCCCCGAGTGGCGCCTTCCGGGTCAAAAATACGCTGGCGGTTTCTCCTGATGGGTCCGTGAACGCCCGACCGGCGACGCACGTGCTCTCGTGCTGATACTCAACTGGTGCCGACCCATCTTCATTTAGTGTAATATCGACCACCATCTCGCCGCAGTTGTCCTGAATCAAGAAACTGAGCTCTACTGCTGCGTCGGTATCGCCCTCAGGCCAGATTTCGATGTTAACCTCCCCCGTGGACGTCGGGGTAAAGACCCCATCATTACCGAGCGTGCCAGCACCGGAGCCGTCGATGGTCCAGTCCAGCTCACTGAACGAGATATCCATGCCATCCAGGGTGGCGGAAAATGGATGCGATTCGTCCACTGTCAGGCATCCAGTTATGGGTGTGATTTCCAGGTCCTGATCTGGGTCACCATCGTCCACAATAACCTGAGCCGTTGCCGTCCGGGAAGGTGCATCTTCATGCTCCCTTGCGCCTCCCTCGGCTACGGATTCAGCAATAAGCAGGTACGTCCCCTCTTCAGCGGGCGCGGTGTAAGTAACCTCTGCACCCTGGTCTTGAGCGAACGAGCCCTCATCTCCCTCGGACTCCCACGTAACGGCATCATCATCCTCCGCATTATCGACGACGGCTTTCACGTCGATTGATAGACTTTCATCCGGATCCAACTCAAAGGGTGGGCTTGAGCCATCAGCGGCATCTATTATATCGATTTCGATGCCCTTTACCTCCAGAAATTCGTTGTTTACGGCGTCCTTCCCTTGGAAGACGTCGCCGCCCTGCGTGCGCACCTGCAGCAAGGATGTGCCCACGGAGTTGGGCTCGTAGCGGCTTTCATCGTCGTCCAGGAATTGAAACGGGGCGTCGCCGATTTCAGTGTCGTCGGTCTGTAGCTCCCAGGAGAAATAAATCTCCTCCTCGGGGTCTTCGCGGTTTGGGTCAATATCAACCTCAAAAATATTCGGTCCGAAGTCGATCTCTCCAATGCCGGTTTCCTGGGCTTCAGAGACCATCTGGTCGGTGATCTCTTCGGTCGCTTTTTGCACGGTTTCCAAGTGGCCGCGCATGCGGCTAAGCGCTCGCGATCCTCTGCCAGGGCCGATCGGCGACATCTCGGCTGCGAGCAGCACATCGAACGTCCACTCTTCCCCTTTCGCTACGAGCTCGCCGCCCCAGCTTCCCCACAGGTCATCATCCTCTCGGAAGGTGGTCGGGCTCGCGTCAAGGTCGATTCCAATGAGCTCCGACGGCAAGGCATTTACAAAGAAATCCGCCATCATCTGGATGAACTGATTCACGCTC
>SLED01000103.1 GCA_007124945.1 Salinibacteraceae bacterium
ATGTGGCAGCCGAACATTTCAGAGAGGCCCGAGCCAATCCGGGCCGTCAGGTCGATGGCATCGCTCCGTGGAGCGCCTTCTACCTCGGGCAGATTCAGCAGCGCAGGGGCAACATCCAGGACGCAGAGGAGCTCTACAAGCAGGCGCTTGCCTATTCGACCCCGTTCGACTATCACCAGTGGCTGGAACAGCGTGTAGCGGTAGCGCGAGAGGCCTATAACAAATAGTGGGGGCGCAATGGCGTCCCTAATCCTTTCTGAGCAGGGACTATTGCGTGCTCTTGGTCTGGATACGCAGGTGGTATGAGTCAGTGGCGCACTTTGAAGGCGCTTTCCCTTGTGGGCGTGCGCGCAAACCGGTCCGTAATCTTAGCTCGACGTTAAGAAAAGAGCGGCTTTACACCCGCCACCCCTCCATCTACGAAGATATCAACAATAGATACCGTGTCCTTACCCAGCCCAATGCTCTCAGACGTTTCCAAAGCAACGACAAACGGTGCGTCTGAAGCGACGCCCCCCGAGCTCCTTTCAGCCTTTGCTCCCGCTGAGATGCATGACCGCGTGGTCATCATGCTCCTTTTTGACCAGATTGTAACCGAGGCACAGGTGCGGCTCGCCTGGGCCCAGCGTAGCCTCTCGGGAAGCGAGGAGGGAGCGCTCTGGCGCTGGCTACCTTCGGTTGACGGCGTCGATACGGCTGTCGTGTATGCAGAGGCAGCCAGAGTTTACGGATTCCAGACGGTCAGAGTCGACAAAAGTCATACGATCAGCCGGATTAATCGCCTCCGTAAGCGATTCGACCTTGAAAGCTGGTATGCGCTGTTGGAGGTTCCCGTCGTACCGATTGATGAGAAGGATGGAAAGGTAATCTTTGCTACGCACGATCCAACCAGCTCTGATGTCCGGCGGATGGTTGCGCGGTCAGCGCCGCGCGGATTTGAGCTGCGACATGCTGATCGTGAGGCACTGCTCGATGCGCTCGAAAGGGCAGAAGGTGAGCGGCGCAACAGTGAGAGCCCTGCGGGCCGGAGCTACTCCTCGCCGTGGTTTGTTGAGGCGCGCGAGCAGGCAGATAGCCCACAAGAAACGGAGCCGACGATGGATAGGCCCACATTCATCCGCGTGCTGGAAGGGGCGCTCGTAGCCGCTGTCAGGAAGGGTGCCTCTGCTGTGTGTCTGTTTCCGACTGCAGAAGGGGACACGCAGTTTTTCGTTGAGATGGACGGAACGCTGAGACCGTGGTACAGCGAGCAGCGCGTGCCGGCGCGTGTTTTCATGGCGGCACTAAAGAGCTACATCCTTGAGGTCTCGGAAGCGGATCCGCGCGCCACCCGAACCCGCACGATTGAACGGTGGGTGGACGGTAAGCGCACAGCATTTGAAATGCAGTGGGTAGCACAGCCGAAGAGCGTGCCTTCAGCATGCGCGTGCATCCGCATTGCGTAGGTAGAGCGTGCCTCTTATCCCGTGCTCTGCATGGCTGCGGCAATCCCGTTGATACTGAGGAGGAGTGCATGCCCGATCGCCTCCTGCTCCTTTTCATCAGAAGCTTTCCGGTGCCTGTCCATTAGCTCAAGCTGCAGGAGATTCAGCACGTCGGTGTACGGATTTCGCAGCTCGATCGATCGCTTGATTACCGGGCTATTGCCGAGTAGCTCATTCTGGTCGGTAATTTTTAAAACGGCATCTCTGGCCCGGTTGTATTCTTCCGTAATCTTCTCGTGGAAGCCCTGCCCACTGATCTGGTCACGAGCGCGATCTGCGTAGCGCCGGGCAATGATGAGGCGGGCCCGGCCCATTTCCCGCTGGGCACTGTTAACGACGGCGGTGAAGAAGGGCCAGTTCTGGTAGTAATCTTGCAAACGCTCGGGGCCCTGGGCTTCGAGTATTTCAGCACATGCTGTGCCGGTGCCATACCAGCCCGGCACGAGGTAGCGAGTCTGCGTCCACGCGAAGACCCATGGAATGGCCCTGAGCCCATCAAAGTCGACCTGGCCAGATCCGCGGGAAACAGGACGCGAGGCAATAGGAAGCTTGCTGATATGCTGGATAGGCGTGGTGCCGGCGTACCAGGGCCAGAAGTCCTCGTCGTGTATCAGCGTTCGGTACGCGTCCATGGAGCTATCAGCCATCTGCGAGAGCAGCCCGGCAGCCTCCGCATCGGCATGATGACCGGGCTGCTGATTCTGGCTTGAAAGTCCCGCTGCGCGCAACACCGCATTCACGATCTGCTCCAGGTGTCGATGTGCGATCGCGGACAGCGCGTACCGAAACGAGATGACCTCTCCCTGCTCCGTGAACCGAATCCGACCGTTGTGAACTGCAGGTGGCATGGCCAGAATCCCGTGATTGGCGCGTCCGCCACCACGGCCCACCGTTCCGCCACGCCCGTGGAAGAGCCGGAAGTCTACGTCATGTTCACGGCAAACACGCGAGAGCCGCCCCTGCGCCTTGTGCAGCGCCCAGTTAGCCATCCAGTAGCCACCATCTTTGTTGCTGTCCGAGTAGCCCAGCATTAACTCCTGGAAGCGACCGCGCTCTTGCAGATGATTTTTGTAGATAGGATGCGCGAAGAGCTTCTCCATAAACTCGTCCGCGTGGGAGAGGTCTTCGACGGTCTCAAAGAGCGGTACGACATCAAGGGGCGAGATCACCTGACCATCCACCATGCGCCAGAGTCCTACCTCTTTGGCCAGCAGGAGAACTTCGAGTAGATCGCTCACCTCATGGGTCATGCTGACGATGTACGCGCCCACAGATTCGGGCTCGTGCCGGGTTCGCTCGGCAAGCAGCTCCATCGTCTGCATGAGCGAGGCAATCTCCTCGGGCCAGTCGGTGCCGCGGGCGAGGAGCGGGCGGGGGTTGCGCAGTTCGGTACTAAGGATTTCAAGACGTTCGGCCTCCGGTAGGTCGCCATACGATTCTGTGACGCCGCCCATCCGCAGGAGCGTTTCGACCGCCTCTTCGTGCACCTTGCTGTGCTGGCGGACATCCAGCGCAGCAAGATGAAATCCAAATGTCTTCGCCCGGCTGATCAGGTCGATGAGCTGGCCGTACCGCGCCAGGTTGCGAAATCCACACTCCTGCAGGCACTGGCGTATCAACTCAAGGTCTTCCACAAACGCCTGGCTCGTGTATATCGGCTCACCATCCTCCGTATACTCATTGCCCTTGAGCATTTCTGAGATGCGCGCCCGCATATAGGTCAGCTTCATGCGGAAGGGTTCGTGTTGGTACTGGCGCTCGCGATACGCCAGGATAGAGACATCCTTCTCGTCCTCCTCAATAGAGTGGTAGAGGCGGTTGGGAATCTCCACCTGTTGATCCGATACGCTAAGCTCACGCCGTACTGACTTCAAGTCCTCGAAAAAGTGCTCGAGGACAACGGTGCGCTGGCGGTCAAACGTCCGACGGGTAATTTCCGGTGTAACGTTCGGGTTGCCGTCCCGATCACTTCCGATCCACGATCGATACCGGATAAGCGGCGGGAGAGAGGCACTGATTTCTGATGCCTTCTCCGGACCGAACCGATCTTCAAAACTCTGGACGATATCACGATAAACCGTCGGGACGGTATCCCAGATGGCATTTCGCATGAAGTAAAGACCCTGGTCTACCTCCTCATCCACGGTAGGGCGCGCGGCGCGAATCTGATCGGTGCTCAGTAGCAAACTGATCTGCGAGTAGACATCGCCGAGCACTTCCATGCGTTCGAGGTGGGGCAGCTGATCTCCCTGCAGGGCATCGAGAAGTCCCGAGAGGTGTTGTTGCTTGTAGAGAATGCTGCGCCTCCGCGCTTCGGTGGGATGGGCCGTAAGGGTAGGCTGTACATCAAGTGAGCGAACGAGCCGCGCAATTTCTTCTGGCGAGAGCCCCTTGCTGGTTAACGCGGCGACTGCCTCGTCTATTGACTCCGGCCGCGGATCCTCCGTACTGCATTTGTGAGCTCTCTCACGGTTAATTCGGATAATCTCCTGCCGTTCTGCCTGATTTACAAGGTGGAAGAAGGTGGTGAAGGCCCGCAGAAGCCACACAATCTGCTCATGCGGCAACGTGCTGATACGCTCAGCGGCTTCGTTTCGAAGCTTGTTATCCTTTTTCTGCGCCGCCTCCTTGCACTGTAGGCGGAGCTCCTCCACGAGGTCAAGGGTCTCCTGCCCTGCACGATCTTTAATAGCCTGGCCGAGCATCACACCGAGCAGATTCACCTGCTTGCTCAGCGGGCGCGAAACCCCGGTTCCTTCAGCCTCGACGTTGATGCCTTCCCAGCGACTCATAATGTGTGATAGGACTGTTGACGTGCCAGCGAGGAGCGAAATGTTTCATCCGTAACATACAAACGCGGATTCTCTTTCACAGGCCTTATGAGTTCTACATCCACAGTTTCAGAGCTCTGGCATAATCGTTACGAAGTCGGCCGATCTCTTTAGAGTCGGAAGAGGGAGCTGTGGCACGCGGGGGTAGAGGTAGCGAAGTTACGCCTCTTCTGCAGGAGCCTTCTGTTGAAAATAGTCGGTGATCTTACCCGCTTTGGCCTCACCGACGAGTTCGGCTATGTCGTGGCTGGATGCGCTCTTGACCCGTTTGACTGAGCCAAAGTGGCTGATGAGCTTCTGAGCAGTCTTTGGCCCGATACCGTCGATCTCTTCGAGCTCGGTTGAGAGGGTAGAACTGGTGCGCTGTTTCCGCTGGAGCGATACGGCAAAACGGTGTGCTTCATCGCGCACGCGCTGGAGCAGCTGGAGGGCAGCGCTGTCTTTCCCGATAAACAGGGGATCCGGGTCACCGGGACGGTACACCTCTTCAAGGCGCTTGGCAAGCCCTATCACACGGACATGGCCAAACGTCTCGGTAGCTTTTAGCGACTCAACGGCGCTTGAGAGCTGGCCCTTCCCACCATCAATCACCACCAGGTCGGGCCACGGCCCGTTTTCGCGCGTAATCCGGCTATACCGGCGCTCGATCACCTCGCGCATCGCTTTATAATCATCCGCCTGGCCGTCATCCACCGATCGGATTTTATAGTGGCGGTAGTCGCTCTTCCGCGGGGTTCCATCGGTGAATACGACACAGGAGGCCACCGTACCCGTCCCTCCGAGGTGCGAGATGTCGAAGCATTCGATACGACGGGGGAGATGCTCCATCCGTAAATCCTCCTTCAGTGCCTGTACCGCGTGAGGCACCCGTGCCTGCTGTCGCTTGTACTCCTGCAACTTCCACTCATCGAGGAGCAGTTGGGCGTTGGCCAGCACCATCCGCATCAGACTGGCCTTTTCACCACGTTGCGGGCGGCGCACCGGTACAATGCGCCCTTTTCGTTCTCGAAGTAACTCCTCAAGCGGGGACGCTTCAGGTAGATCATGCGAGATCAGCACCTCGCTGGGATAGAAATTTGCCTCAGCATAATACCGCTCCACGAACGTCTGCAAGAGTTCGCCCGGCTCCCTCTCTTCAAGTGATTTGATGTACTTGTGCTGACGCCCGATGACCTTACCCTCGCGCACCTTAAACATGGTGGCACATGCAACACCTGCTTCTTCGTCCATCTTAAGTGCAAAAAGATCGCGATCGTCGAAGTCCCTGCTTACGATCTTCTGCCGCTTTGAAAACTTTTTGAGCGCCCGAATCCGATCACGCATATCGGCCGCCTCTTCAAATTGCATGTTTTCAGCATACGTCTCCATCTGCGCCTTTAGCTCTTTGATGAGCCCGGAGGTCTTGCCATTTAGCAGGCGCTCTACCCGGTCGATGGTAGCGTTGTAATCCTCTTCCGATTGCAGCCCCTCACATGGCCCCTGGCAGTTATTGATGTGATACTGCAGGCAGACATCATACTTTCCTGCCTCAATCGGCTCGGGATTTAGCTTGAGGCTGCAGGTACGAAGCTGAAACGTGGTGCGGATGGTGTCCAGCATCAGCTTCATCGTCTTCACGTCGGTGTACGGGCCAAAGTACTTCGACCCGTCCTGCTTCAGCGTTCGCGTTGGGAAGACGCGGGGGAATCGCTCGTTCTTAATGCAGATGTAGGGATACGACTTATCATCCTTTAGATTGACGTTGTAGCGCGGCTGATGCTTCTTGATGAGGTTGTTCTCAAGAATCAGCGCTTCCGCTTCCGTGTCCGTAACGATCACGGACACATCGGCGATTTTCTTTACGAGAATCGCCAGCCGGCCACTGGTGGGGCGGCTCTGGTGGAAGTAGGATCGAACCCGGTTACGCAGGTTCTTTGCCTTCCCCACGTAGATGACGGTATCCTTCTTGTCTTTGTGGAGATAGACTCCCGGTTTTGCAGGGAGATGGTCCAGCTTATTTTGGAGTTGCTCGTTCATGTCCGTACAACATTGACTAACTCAACGCAATGCCGTTACGGAAGCTGGAGCGAGCGGGTTCGCCGTGACTGTTTCGCAACGCGAATGGTGTCACTGCCCGGAGCCTGGTCCCGACAGAACGCAAACCGTTCAGGCGTCGGGCATTACGAGAGCCAGCACGATGTAGATGATGAGACCCGGAAATGCGGCAGAGAAGAACGAGATTACAACGTAGAGCACGCGCACCAGCGTTGGGTCAAGGTCCAGATACTCTGCGATTCCTCCGCAGACGCCGGCAATCATCCGGTCGGTAGAGGATTTGGTAAGCTTGCGAGAGGCCATGAACAGGTCGGGTAGATGTGAGCGTGTGAACGAGGAGTGGTGTGCTACAGCTGGCGCACCACTGCGACAAAACG
>SLED01000057.1 GCA_007124945.1 Salinibacteraceae bacterium
CGGCGGCGGTGATCAGGAAGACGAGGAAGACGGTGGCGAGCAGCACGGGCCAGAAACCGTACAGCAACAACCCTCCCACAGCGAACAGCAACACAAGGCCGGCGGCATGCCACGCCCTGAATCGGCTTCGCGGCCGGTCGGTGTTCGATGAATCACTGCTCGACGAGTCGGTGCCCCCGTTGCTTGAGAGCACCTCAATCTGAGATGAGGGGCGCTGCGCCATGTCACGGCCTTCGATGAAACAACGGAACGACAGGAGTGAGAAACGTCTGTACTATCATCCTAACAGTACAGATAAAAATAATGACTTACAACAATAAACTTCTTATCGCCCCGATAAAACCACTGGGGATTGTTAGACCGGAATAGCCTCTTTTCAGTACTTGACTGTAATGAGCGCGCACTCACTGAATCTAAGAGGGTTTCTGATATTGCACTGTAGCGCTGATACAGGCATGAGCTTATTGATCTCGATACTCCCACGCTTCATCCCGCGATCGACGGGCGGCGGCGTCCTGGCACAGTCGAAGAGGCCACCCGGTGAGATGTCAAAATAGGATCGGGTGGCAACTTCGTAGCCGCCTTCAACGCGCCGCGAGAGCTCCAGGCACTCGCCGGGGCACAATGGCGCATCTGTAGGTTCAGGAAGTGCATCGCATCACCCAGCACAAACTCATCGCTAATTCCAAAGACGTTGAGCCCAATGAACCAACGCTCGCCCGAAAAATGGCAGGTCCGCGCGGCTTAAAGAAGTCTCTCTGGACGCGCCTGAGCGAGCGATTACAGGAGAGCAGCGCGTCCCTGTGATCCGTCTACGAGTGCTCGCCGCACCCTGAAAAGAATCGGGATTACAGGCCCCGCCGTGGTACGCACCGATAGGTTTGCCGACGTGACTCAAACCGGATTTCGGCATCCTCCACGCGCTCAAACGCAACGGCACGGAAGGGTGTCGTCCGCCCCTGGGTCGTGATACATTCATCTTCCGGCACACCAAGCACGTACTGCACCACAATCTCCTCCCCGATGCGATCCACACGCTGTACATCCACGCTATAGCCTCCGGTCGAGGCCTGTCGCGCAAGTACAATTACGACATTCTCGTCGAAATCGACATCCCTAAACGGCTGCGGTGGGCGCATCTTGTCTTTGATCTCCTCCCATTCCTCACGCGACCGAACGATCACCTCCGTTGTATCGGCCTCAAATGTAGCCGATTGCCCCGTCCCAAGTGATTCAAAAAGGATTGGCTCAGGGGTGGGCTGCTGCTCCCCGTTGCACCCAGTAAATAGCAAAGCCACGATCAACAAAGAAAGGGCGAACGAAGCTGTTGTGCGCATCATCGGAGAGGGAAAATCAAACAGAAAAGTAACGCTGCTTGAGTCTGGCTACTGTAGCTATCCGCTGGTAGTTTCTTCCTCCCACAAAGAAAAACACAAGCCGTTCACTTGCAGCAGTCGTAAATGTTTTTTATTACTATGGATATCGTAATGCTATCAGTTAAACGTCAGAGGCGTCATGGTACGGTTTTATCTTTCAGGCCTCGCGTGCCTGCTCATTCTATTTGGATGCTCGGCCGAAGCCACCGAAGGTTTTTCTCTCGAAGAGCGTGATGGCGTCGTTCATGCCATCAACAGTGAAACTACCGTGTGGACGCCCGAGGAGGCGCCGGTGCGGTTTGAGTTGGAGCAAACCTTTGGCGTGCTTGATGAGCCGGAAGAAGCCATGCTGGCCGGTACCACCAGTGTGGTAGTGGGTAACGACGACGTCGTGTATCTCCTCGACCGCGGCAATCATCGCCTCGTGGCGTTCAACCCGGATGGTACCGTCCGCTGGTCGGAGGGTCGCGAGGGTGAGGGGCCGGGCGAGTTCCAGAATGCGTTTACTGCAGCACCGGGCCCAGCAGACGATTTATTCGTAGTCAATCAGTCAGGCCAGCGATGGGAGCGGTGGAGCCATGAGGGCGAACTAATGGAGAGCTACGACGCTGGACGCATCGAAGGAGGCGGCTTCTTCTTGAGTCCGGTTGGATTCCATAACGGTACGCTCATCGCTTCCAGCAGCGCCATGGGTGAAGAGCCCATGCGCATTTTGCAGATTGACCTCGATGCCCTCGCTGTCGTGGACACGCTGATCGAACGCCCGCTTGACTTCGAGCTGCCGGAGTTCTTTGGATATGGGCTTAGCAATCGACTGGAGGGCGATCACCTGTGGCTGGCCGATGTGACTTCATACACCCTGGAGGAATACCATGCGCTGACGGGTGAGCGTGTCCGCATGCTCGAACGGACGGACGAGTACGGCCTCGTACCGCCCGGCATTTACGTCGGTGACGAAGGCGGACGGATGGCCACATTTAGTCGGCTGGCGACACCACTCTGGTTGGAGGACCACCTGCTTGTCCACAGCCACTGGCCCACCAACCTGACCGACCCGAGTGCACACGTCCGACGCCAAGTACGCGACCAGAGCGTGCCCGAAATAACGTCCAACGCCGCGATCGATCTCTTCACCTCCGAGGGGCAGCTTCGTGGGCGTATTTTGTGGGAAGGTCTCCAACAAGCGGGCATTGGCCGCCCTGTGACCGTAGGCTCCGATGGAAAGCTTTATACGACCACCGACGACCCGTTCCCACAGGTCCGGCGGTATGCTGTGCATCTTGATCAATAACAGCCATGAACTACAGCTCTCTCCACTTTCCCGCCGTCGTTGTACTCTTTGTTTCTGCCCTTTTGGTGGGTTGTGGCACGCAAACGGGGGAGGAAGGCACCTTTGAGACGGAAACGCAGAATGGTATAAGCGTCATAACAAACACCGATGCACCCGTCTGGGCGAGTGTTGATGAAGCGCCGATACGATTTGAACTGGAACAGACGTTCGGTGTGGAGTCGGAGCCTCAGGAGGCTATCCTTTCCTCCACATCCTCGGTTGCAGTGGATGAGACAGGCACCGTGTATGTCCTCGACAGATCTGAACACCGCGTACACGCCTTCAATGCGGACGGAACGCTAAAATGGAGCGCGGGCCGGCAGGGCGAGGGTCCCGGCGAACTGAACTTTCCCACCCATCTGCTTTTGCGACATAACGGCCACTTGCTGATCTCCCATCAACAGGGCTCGGCCATCGATGTGTGGGATGAAGCCGGTGGATTCGTTGAGCGGCTTGACGTTGGAGGTGTAGAGGGCTACCTGGCACCAACGCTCGTTTTCTCAGAGGAGGATCGACTCGGGTTCATCACGCGGGATGAGGACAACTTCGACTGGTTCCTCGTGATCGTTTCGCAGCCTGATCTGCAAATCATCACGGAGACGCCGATCGCCTTCGAGTTGAGCGGAAGACCAGGCATTTCGGTGCTCCCGCAGGTCGCATTCACCGATGGCACGCTGTATCTGGCGCAGCAGGATCGATACGCTGTACAGGGATTCACGGCGGAGGGCGAGCGACGCAAAGAGATTCGCCGACCCGACATCGGGGATCTCCTTGGGCAGGGAATGTACAATCCGGATGGCGTCTTGCGTATCCGAACGTACAGCGAGTTATCGATTCCCCTCATTTTTCCCGACGGCTCGTCTCTCATCGCGTCGTACTGGTCTCCCGATGTTGACGACCCCGACGAAACCCTGCGTCGGGCCGTGGACGGCGAGGATGTCGATATCAGCTTCAACGCAGCACTGGACTTGTACGAGGCATCTGGACGTCTGCTCGGCAGATTGCAGTGGAATGACGCGCGAAAGCCCGACGTCGGCCGCCCAATGATAGTTGGTCCAAACGGCAAGCTTTACTCGGCTACCGATGACCCCTTCCCACAGGTTCGCCGCTATGCTGTGCACTTTGAATGAAGTGGAACAAGCACGAGGCTGAGCCTTAGCAACGGTTCGCACGCGGCAAACGCCCGCGCGGAATCTATTGTGCACCCAATTTTTGCTGCTGTTATGGCGATTAAAACCATCGACGTTGATAAGCTCGCGGATGAGACGGGCAACCTGTACGAAGCACTCGCGATTCTGGCCAAGCGATCCCGACAGCTGGCCTCGCAGGAGAAAGCGGAGCTTGACGAAAAGCTGGCCTACTTCGAAGGCTTCGAGCCGGAACTGGAAGACCCGCGCTTTGCCGAAGAACAGCGCCGCATCGCTGTGAAGTATGAGCTCGCACCCGAGCCAACTGAAAAGGCCATCAACGAGATGCTTGAGGGTCAGGTGTACTTCCGTGATCCATCCGAAAACGGCGATCAGTAGGCTGTAGCAGTTCAATCTTTTGCCGCCTCTGCCCCCTTCTGGGTGGAGGCGGTTTTTTGTTTTGAGTGGTTAATCGGCAGTTATCAGTGGTCAACTCTTCAGGGGGCGTAGGCAGTGTTATAGCTTTGAGCTGTGGGGCTTTTGCTATTAACAGTTTGCATTAAACGACCTGTCATCGCGAGCAATAGCGAAGCGCCCCGACCACAGGGAGGCGACACGAACGCAGTGAGTTAGTGCCTGTGGTGAAGTGCCCTTGGGGTGCGATCTCATGAGGAGTGGCGGCTGGCAGCGCACGAAAGCAACCGGCGGGAAGCATCCCTGAAGAGATCGCACCCCAGGAGTACTCGGGCTCCACCCAGCGCCGCGTCACTCGCTGACACTTCCTTCCTCGCGATGACAAGCGAGGAACGAGCGTCCTCTCGCCCTTCCGCCCTCTCGCCCTCTCGCCCTCTCGCCCTCTCGCCCTTCCGCCCTCTCGCGATGATGGGCAGGGACAGACGCTGCTTCGTTACAGGTTGAGACTCTTCGTCTCCTCGTTTCTTCGATCCCTCGTTTCGCAACCCAGGAATCCCCATACCTCCAGACTCACACCAAAAAAGCACACCACCAAACCGCAGGCAACTTAATTTACCGAAACGGCAGAAACGTCCCCCCACGGGTTCTGTTTGAAAGCGACTGTACGTTCGTCGAACCAGATGGAACAACCCTTCATGGCCGAGCCGCGCCTTCCCGCTGAGAGCATCGTCATTCGCGGCGCCCGCGAGAACAACCTTCAAAACATCACCCTCGACATTCCGAGGGAGCAGCTCGTCGTCATCACCGGGCTGTCGGGGTCGGGGAAATCCAGCCTGGCCTTCGACACAATTTACGCCGAGGGGCAGCGGCGGTATCTTGAGAGCCTCTCAGCATACGCGCGGCAGTTCCTCGGGCAGATGGAGCGGCCAGAGGTCGATTATATCGACGGCCTCTCCCCGGTCATCGCCATCGAGCAGAAAACCGTGAGCCGCAACCCGCGCTCTACCGTGGGCACGGTAACGGAGATCTACGACTTCCTCCGCCTCCTCTTTGCTCGCGCCTCCGACGCCTACGCCCACACCACCGGCAACCGGATGCGCAAGCAGTCCGATGACGAGATTATCAACGGTCTGCTCGACTTCCCGAACGGCACGAAGCTGCTCATCCTCGCGCCCGTCATCAAGGGCCGCAAGGGGCACTACCGCGAGCTCTTCGAGCAGATTGCCGGGCAGGGCTTCGAGCGGGTGCGGGTAGACGGCGAGCTCCGGCGGATCGAGAAGGGGATGAAGCTGGACCGGTATCAGACACACGACATTGAGGTAGTGGTCGATCGCCTCAAGGTGAAGGACGGTATCCGGTCGCGGGTGGCGCAGTCGGTCGATATGGCACTTAGCCTCGGCAGCGGCACGCTGATCGCCTCGGTGGTCGATGGCTCGCATCCTGAAGATCACACCTTCAGCCGCCATCTCTACGACCCCGAGTCCGGCCTATCCTACGATGAGCCCTCTCCCAACACCTTCTCGTTCAACTCACCCTACGGCGCGTGTGACGCGTGCGACGGCCTGGGCATGCGCCGAGAAGTCGACCCGGGGCTCATCATCCCGCGTCCCAAAAAAACGATCAGCGAGGGCGGGCTTGAGCCTCTCGGCAAACCGCGCGACATCTGGGTGTTCAACCAGCTGGAGGCAGTAGCCGAAGCCTACGGGTTCGACTTCGACACGCCGCTCGAAGACCTTACGGAGGAGCAGCGCGAAGTGGTGCTGCACGGTGCGGGCGAGGAGCAGTTCGATATCGTCTATCGCTACAAAAGGCGCGAGGTGCGGTACAAGCACAGGTTTAGCGGCGTGATACAGCATATCAAACACACCTACGACAACACCAACTCGTCGAAGCAGCGCTCGTGGGCAGAGTCATTCATGCGGCAGATGCCTTGTTCGGCGTGTGGTGGCGGGCGACTGAAGCCGCTCGGCCTCTCGTTCAGGGTGGGCGACCACAACATCGCAGACCTGGTGCAGATGGATCTGGTGACGCTGCGACGCTTCTTTGACGAAGTGGCGTTCGAGGGGCAAAAAGCACTCATCGCCGAGCCGATCGTGAAGGAGGTAAAGGAACGCCTGCAGTTTATGATCGACGTGGGCGTGGGCTACCTGACGCTCGACCGTAGCGCGCGCACGCTCTCCGGGGGCGAAAGCCAGCGCATCCGCCTGGCCACGCAGATCGGTTCGCAGCTCACCGGCGTGCTGTACGTGCTGGACGAACCCAGCATCGGTCTTCACGCACGTGACCATCATCGGCTCATCGACTCGCTGAAGGAGCTGCGCGATCTGGGCAACTCGGTCATCGTGGTGGAGCACGACCGCGAGATGATTGAGGCGGCGGATTTTGTGGTGGACCTGGGGCCGGGCGCAGGCGAACACGGCGGGCATGTGGTGGGCACCGGA
>SLED01000245.1 GCA_007124945.1 Salinibacteraceae bacterium
GAGCGCAAATCGGCGCCAGCCGATTGAAGACGAAGGCGATGGTTCGCGGTCCGAGGTTCACGGTTCGTCTTCGTTCGCTGCGCTCTCTGCGCTCACCGTGACGGCTGGGTGTTGGGCTTTTGGCGCGTGTGGTTCTGGGAAATGATGAATCGACGAGACGAGGAAACGAAGGGACGATGACTCAGTGGTGACCTGCGTTGTCTTAGCTCGCAACTTTTAGCCCGCTTGCCATTGCGACGAGCAACGAGACGAAGCAATCTCCAGAGGTGTGCCTCCGACAGTCCACTTTTTCGCGTCAGGCGGCGACGCCATCCCGCACCGGCAAGATGCTTCGCTGACGCTCACGGAAAAGATTGGCGCCAACGCCCGAAACACCGCCCTCCTCGTTTCCTCGTCTCTTCGTTACTTCGTCTCGTCATTCCTCGTCTCCCGACACCCCAAAACTACGATACCAGGCGAAGAATCCGCGGGCCGTCCTCTTGCCGACTCCCCGTTTCATTCAAACACGAATTCGCGACATGGCGACTTCCCTGCGTGTTTGCTATACTTCGGTCCGTCGCGGGGAAGATCGGTTTGCGACCACGGAAAGCACGCATTTTTATCCTGGTAATCTATCACAAACGTATTCATGCACGACTTTACCGACACCAACGTCCTTATCACCGGTGGCACGCGCGGCATTGGCCGCAGCATGGTGCAGGCCTTCGCCGAAGCAGGCGCTAACGTGGCGTTCACCTTCCGCTCCTCCACAGACGAAGCCGAGGCCCTGAAAAAACAGCTCTCTAATGCAGGCACTGAGGTCCTCGCTTTCCAGGGAGACGCCGCACAGATGGAAGCAGCAGAGGAAGCCATCGGCGGGGTAGTGGACGCCTGGGGATCGCTTGACGTGCTCATCAACAACGCCGGCATCACCAAAGACGGGCTGATGCTGCGGATGAGCGAAGACGACTGGGACGCGGTGATCAACGTGAACCTGAAGAGCGTCTTCAACTTTGCCAAGGCCTCCTACCGGCAGTTCATGCGGCAGCGCGGCGGCGTGATGCTCAACATGTCGTCGGTGGTGGGGGTAATGGGCAATCCGGGCCAGACCAACTACGCCGCATCGAAAGCCGGCATCATTGGCTTCTCGAAGAGCCTGGCGAAGGAGCTTGGCGGGCGCGGGGTGCGCGTGAACGTGATCGCCCCGGGCTACGTGGCCACGGAGATGACCGAGGAGCTCTCGGACAAAGCCCGCGACGCGATGCTCGATGCCATACCGCTCGGCCGGCCGGCGGAACCCGAGGATGTGGCACAGGCGGCCCTCTTCCTGGCCTCACCGGCCGCGGCCTACATCACCGGCCACGTGCTGCACGTTGACGGCGGCCTGGCGATGTAACCGCGAATGGATCGTTACGCCCGCTGGCTGCGTATGCCATCCGGCAGTATGAATGGCGCGAAGTTCGGCGACCACGCTCCCCGGTTCCCGCCATCACACCAACGCATTATACTCTTCAGATCCGGAGCACCGGACCGCATCTTTCATGGCTGATACGAACGACAACGCCTCTGAGCAGCCCAAAAGCTCTCCTTACAAACAGGTTATCGACCTGCGCACCAAAACCGTGCGCGAGAAGCGACAGAAGCGCGCACAGGACCGGCTGACCGAAGCCGGTGGAGAGGAGCTCGAAGCCATCACCGAGGATACTCTGCCTGATCGCATCCAACAGGCTATGCGCGCCGCTGGCTGGCGTGAGCTTATGGACGTGCAGAAACAGGCCATCCCTTACATGGTCAACAAGCGCGATATCATCGTCCAGTCGCGCACCGGCTCCGGCAAAACGGGTGCCTTCCTCCTGCCCCTCTTCGAAGTCCTGGACGCGCGAGAAAAGGAGCCGCAGGCGCTCATCCTCACGCCGACGCGAGAGCTGGCCAAGCAGATCTACGAGGAGTTCGAACAGATGAAGACGGCTACGCAGGAGACCTTCGACCTGGAGGCCGTGCTGGTCTACGGGGGCGTAGGGTACGGACCGCAGATCCGCGCCTTCAAACAGGGCGTGCAGGTAATCATCGGCACCCCGGGCCGCGTGCTGGATCATCTGAACAAAAAGAAGCTTGTGCTCGACTCGGTACGTGTGCTCATCCTCGATGAAGCCGATGAAATGCTGTCGATGGGTTTCTATCCCGATATGAAGGAGATCAAAGGCTTTCTGCCGGAGGAGCGGATCTCTTGCCTCTTTAGCGCCACCGTACCGCCGAAAGTGCGCGCGCTCGGTAACGAATTTCTAAAAGACCCCAACTTCCTCTCGCTCAGCACCGGTCAGGTGAGCGTCGAGGCGATCGATCATAGATACTATGTGGTCGATAAAATGGAGAAAGACCGCGCCCTTACGCGGCTAATCGAGTGGGAGAATCCGGAATCGGCCATCATCTTTTGCAATACGAAGCGGGAGGTCGAATACCTGACGACGTTCCTCTCCAACTACGGGTATCACGCAAGTGACATCTCCGGAGATCTTTCGCAGAAGGAGCGTGAGAAAGCGATGGGGGAGATCCGCGCCGGGAAGCTACGCTTTCTGGTGGCTACCGATGTGGCCGCGCGCGGAATCGACATCTCCGAGCTGAGCCACGTCGTCCAGTACGACGCCCCGGACGACCCTGACTGGTATATCCACCGCTCCGGCCGAACCGCACGCGCCGGGAAGTCGGGCACGGCCATCACGC
Source organism: Salinibacteraceae bacterium (assembly GCA_007124945.1). Taxonomy (GTDB): domain Bacteria; phylum Bacteroidota; class Rhodothermia; order Rhodothermales; family Salinibacteraceae; genus Tc-Br11-B2g6-7. The sequence continues at coordinate 2,701 of SLED01000245.1, forward strand.
TGGTGGCTTTCGATGAGGTGTTCAAGGTAAAAAATGTGGAGAAGGAGTACGGCGTCAACTTCACGGAAGGTGAGCTGCCATCCGAGGACGAAGTGGGACGTAAAGTGGCCGACCGTATTAAAGGCCTTCTGCAGAAACGATTTGATGCGAAGCCACGGCTTGTTCAGGAGCGTGCGTCGCGCTTCACTCCTACGGCCGAACTGCTGGTAGAAGAAAGCCCGGAGCTCGTTGCGTCGTTGCTTGACGAGGTGTACTTCTCTTTCCTTGAAGAGCAGCGGGAACGCTCGCGTTATGAAGAGGAAGAAGAGAACTCCGCTGAAAATCAGGGCTCGAAGGACGGCGGAAACAGAAGCAAGAGCCGCGGTAAGGGGCGAGGTAAAGGCCGCCGCAACCGTGGCAGAGGCCGTGGATCGCGCAATAAGCGGCGGTCGTAGCGATGGTGCACCTGCTGGCATTCTTGCTGATAGTGACACCCCTTGCGGCTCCGGCTGATACGGTGGAGATCGATACGCAGGAGGCAGACTCCTTCCGCATCTATCAGCCGGATGGTACGGAGGTGTCGCTGCAAGAGCTTGCTGCGGCCACAGACACCGCACAGGTGGTGTTCTTTGGCGAGCAGCACAACGATCCCGTGGCGCATGCCCTGCAGGATAGCCTCTTCCGGCAGATGCACGCCCGCGCCGACACCCTGCTCGAACGGCCGCTTACGCTGTCGCTGGAGATGTTCGACCGCGACGTGCAGTACATCCTCGACGAATACTTGCAGGGGCACATTTCCGAGGAGCACTTCCTGCAGAGCAGCCGCCCCTGGCGCAACTACCAGTCGGATTACCGGCCGATGGTTGAGTTCGCGCGCGACCACGAGCACGCCGTGCTGGCAGCCAACGCGCCGCGCCGGTATGCAAATGTGGTATCGCGGGAGGGTCGCGAGGCGCTGGCAGACCTGCCCGAGGACGCGCGCCGCCTGCTACCACCCCTCCCCTATCCGGAAGCCTCAAGAGCCTACCGCGACCGGTGGACCCGCGTGATGGCGCAGGGACACCAGGAATCGGACGAGGCACTGGCCGATACGCTCGATGCGGACACGCTGGACGCCGACACGCTTGATGTTCACCATGCGCACGATGCACCCGAGGAGGATACCTTCCTCGATGCACAGGTCCTCTGGGATGCGTCGATGGCGTACAGCATTGCCGAGCATCTGCTGCGCGAGCCTAACGCCGGTGTGCTACACGTGACGGGCAGCTTCCACGTCGACCGCGGCCTCGGCACGCCCGAAATGATGCAATACTACCGCCCACGCACCGATATGCTGGTGATCGTCGCCCGCCCGGTGGATGACGTCACCGCCTTCGACGAACGCCGCCACGGCCCCGCGGGTGACTTCATCATACTCACCGACGCGACTCTGCCTCGGTCGTTTTAGGAGCCGTGGAGACGAGGAATCGAAGAAACGAGGACCCGATGCGCAGGGACGCGGCGTGCCGTGTCGCTTGTGCGCGTATGGGGGTGTGGGGGGTATTTTGTCAAGACGAAGATACGAGGAATCGAGAAACGACGCGTAGCGGCGTAGGGCCCTGCGTCGTCTGTACCAAAATCCCAAGGGTCGCCCAACCGAGGAACCAATGAACCGACAAATCGAGGAGCGCGCTGTTTTCAGGACTGGGCGCCATCCTTTCCCCATGTGTCATTCTGAGCGTCAGCGAAGAATCCCGCCGATGAGGAATTGCGTCACTCGCACAGGACAACTATCGATATCCATGTCACCAACAAGATCCTTTGAGCCGCTCCCCAGCGCATTCGTTTAACGTTCTACCCGGCACGCGCAACGCAGGCCCCGATAATTACAGCAACTGCAGCGCCGCCAACTCCCGATACAGCCCCTCCTGCTGCACGAGGGCCTCATGCCGCCCCTGCTCGATGATCTGTCCGTCTTTTACGACGATGATACGGTCGACGTCACGAACGGTAGCAAGACGGTGGGCGATGATGAAGGTGGTGCGGTGTTGCATGAGGCGGTCGAGGGCGTCCTGCACGAGGGCTTCGGAGGCGGCATCGAGGGCCGAGGTTGCCTCGTCGAGCAGGAGAATGCGCGCATCGCGGAGGATGGCCCGGGCGATGGAAACACGCTGCCGCTGCCCTGCACTCAGCTTCACACCGCGCTCGCCCACCTGTGCGTCGTAGCCGTCAGGGAGCTCCGCGATAAACTCGTGCGCATTGGCCGCGCGGGCGGCCGCCTCCACCTCCTCGTCCGTGGCGTCGAGCCGGCCGTAGCGGATGTTTTCTCGCACCGAGGTGCCAAACAGATGCACCTCCTGCGGAACGACGGCCATGTGCTGCCGGAGCTCCTGCGGTGCCACCTCCCGCACGTCTACCCCATCGATCAGTACAGTGCCGGCGGTAACGTCGTAGAAGCGCGGTATCAGGTTCAGGAGCGTCGTTTTTCCCGCACCGCTCGGCCCCACAAGTGCCACCGTCTCGCCCGGCGCCACCTGCAGGTCGATGCCGCGCAGCACCTCGGGGCCGTCACCGTAGGCGAAACGTACATTGTCGAAGGACACCTCGCCCTCCACACGAGGCAGCGGCCGCGGGTTGGTGGGCACTGGCACGTCGGGCGTGGCATCCAGTAGTTCGAAGATGCGCTCCGTCGCGCCAGCGGCACTGTTAAACGTGGCGTAGAGGCTCGACATCCCTCCGACGCTGCGTGCAATGTTAAAGGCGTAGAAGATGAACGCCACGAGGTCGCCTGTGGTGAGGCGGCCCTGCAGCACCTCCCGCCCACCAAACCAGAAGATGGCCGTCAGCGCCGCCATGAAGAGCAGACCGATCACCGATCCGAACAGCTTCGACACGAGCACCTTGTGGCGAGCCGTCTCGAAGAGCGTCTCGACAGCGTCGTGGTAACGATCCGTCTCGTACCGGTCACGCCCGAACGCCTTCACCACGCGGATGGCCCCGATCGCCTCTTCGGCAATCGCTGTGGTATCGGCCAGGCGATCCTGCACGCCGCGGGCAAGGCGCCGGATCTTACGCCCGAAGTACCGCGCCGCGATGGTGGCCACCGGCACTACCACAAAGATGAGCAGGCTCAACCGCCAGTTCAGCATCACCATGAGCGCTACCGAACCCACGAGCATGAGCGTCTGCGTGAACGACTCCACGAGCGCAGACGTCACCGCCTGCCGGATGGTGCCCACGTCGTTTGTGAGCCGCGACGTGAGGTCGCCAATGCGTTGATTGGCGTAGAAGCGAAGCCCGAGCCGGTGCAGGTGCCGGTAGATGCGCTGCCGGAGGTCGGCCACCACGCGCTCACCCGTCCACTCCAGCAGGTAGAATCCGGCGAAGCTGAAGAGCGCCTGCAGCACGAAGAGTACCAGCAGCCCGATCGTCAGCTGGTTGAGCAACAGGCCATCCGCATCCTCAAAGACGGCATCCAGCAGCTCGCGCAATCCGAGCGGCACCACCAGCCACACCACCGACGCCAGCGAGGCCAGCAACAGCGAGGCCAGCAGACGCCACCGGTACGGCCATGCAAACGCCCAGATGCGTTTGAGCGATGCCCAGAGCTTCCGGGGCGGCCGCACCGCGGGCGTTTCATCAGACAGTGTGTTGTTCGTGCTCATGGGCGGGAATTACCCGCACGGGGGCTGTCAGTTGCGGACAGCTCTCACGTCGAGGGGATGTTGTCTCCACAAGCGTCGGACGTCCAGCACATCGGAGAGGCAGAATAAAACCCGATCGCCCCCTCCGTATACGTAATCGCGGTGCCCCATCCAGGCGCTGATAGCAAGCCCCGTGACAACGCATGGATCCTCGATCGGAGTCAAGGGTGACTTCGGGGTAAGTAGTGGAAATAACACGCCCTCGATGTGCTTTTCCCATCCATCTGCCAGGGGTCCGTCACACGTGCGCTATCTACCGCCGCCAGCCATCCCAACACCTCTGACCTTCACGTGCGCCCCACCCTACCAAAC
>SLED01000369.1 GCA_007124945.1 Salinibacteraceae bacterium
CGTAAAACACGCCGCTTACCGCAATAGCCGCCCCGAGCACGGTCGGCCAGTGGCGTTCATTGGTAAACACCGCTCGCGCCACGACCGGCCCGATGCCTGTGCCGATACCACGCGCCATGAACAGCAAGCCCATCCCCGCAGCGATTGCCCCGGGCGATACCTGCTCGCCCAGAAGTGCAAGCATGTAGACCAGCCCCCCGCCGGCTGCTGCCCACGACGCCTTCGCCAGCGCGATCCGCCCGATGCGCGGCTTGCGCCGCAGGTGTTGCCAGCCATCCCAGATCTCCCGGGCGGCCGTCTGCACGATATTGCCCCCCTCCGAGGTGTCCGTCTGCTGCGGGATGCGCGTTCGGTAGATGAACCACGCAGCGATGAAGTACGTGATGCTGTCGATGATGAAGACTGCACGCACGCCCAGGAACTCCACCGCAAACCCACCCAGGGCAGCGCCGAGCGCCAGCATGGTGGACCACGTGGCCGAGGACAGCGCATTGGCCGTCAGCAGCTCGCGGGGCTTCGTGATATTGGGAATCGACGAGCTCTTGGCCGGCTGATAGATCGAACCGACGATCATCTCCAGCGCGATCAGTGCGTAGAGCAGCGGGATGTGCGAGGCGTCGTCGATGAAGAGAAAGCCCAGCACGATAAAGCCGCGCGCCACGTCTGCCCCGATCATCAGGCGACGGCGATTGAAGCGATCCACAATCAGCCCGGCCAGCGGCGCAGAGAGCGCCCACGGCAGCATCTTGGCGATGAAGATAGCGCCGATCGCCAGCGGTGAACCGGTCAGCACGCTGACGAGCGTGTAGAGAGCGATCAGGTTAAACCAGTCCCCCAGAAACGAGACTACCGAGCCCATCCACAGGCGCCGGTAGTTTCCATTCTCCCGTAGCAACTCCAGATACCCCGCCCGCTCCTCTACCGGAACGTCGTGTTTAGAAGCGTGGCGCATGGGGCCGAAGCGAGCGAATCGGGAATTAGTTTAGCCTCTCTACCACCTTCGCGCGCAGGGCGTGTTTCTTTGGACCGGCCACCGCTCCAACCCGATCAAATACCTTTCAGACTCTTCACGAAGCTCCTTCTCCGGCATCGCCGAACGGCACGTAGCTAGACAGATAGCACCCGGGTAGCTGCCGCCGCTATGTGGCGCTACCGCTCGCTCTCGCGGGTCGCTACTATGGCGCGACTCGGAAGATAATGCACGAATCCTGTCCGTAGCGAATTCCCTCAAATTCGCCTTCCACGTGCGTCGTGATCGCCTCCGTCTGTCCGTTGTCGCCCTCCACATACGTTACCATGGGCGTTTCGAAACTGCCGCTGAACTCAGGAATCTCCCGATCATCAACGAACACGAGTGTCCGCTCAATCGTCAGCGGTATGGAGCCAACGGGGGACGGGTTCGGGTCCATTGGTGGATCGTAGTAGAGAGGCATCCAGCCTCTTCCGTGAGAATCATCTACGGCCAGCGTCCACTGGGCATCGACTGTCTGGCCACTTCCAGGCGGCGGTACCGTGAAGGTCAGGTCGCGCGTCCATGTACCTTTATCACTAATGTTTGTCATGAGCGCGAGGTCAAGGTTAAAGCCTTCAAACTCGGGGATATTGGTGATTATGGAGAAGGCGTCGCTGGGAGACCCGAAATCGGGGACCCACCTGCCTCCGATCCATTCACTCTCATAGGTGAAGGCGTCGGACGTGAGGGTAAGCGTGCCGGAACAGGGGTAGGTCACCTCGGCGGTGGCCGTGCGCGCAGGGTTGTCCACCGCGGTGGCGGTGATGGTCGCCTGCCCTACGCTCTGATCGGAGGGCATGGTAAAGAGCCCCGAATCGGTGATACTCCCGATAGTGGCCGTCCAGGTGACATCCACCGGTTCATTGGTGTCGGGGTCGACGGCGAAGAATTGAATCTGCTGCCCGGGTTCAGCGATATCCATGCCCGGTTCAACAACGAGGTCCCCCGCCTCCTCCATCGTCGTTGTGATGCCGACGAAGGTACGACGTGGCGGGTTTTTGTCGGAGCGGAGGCCGGCCTCGGTGGCAGCTTCCGCCCGCAGGATGTATTGGTCTACGCCATCGTCGGGATCAGCGATGAACGTAATGGCGTCATTGTACATTCCAGACGTCGTGTACGACGCGCCCCCGATAGCACCCTCCACAACCCATTCTACTTCGCGGTTACTGTCATCCGCCAGATTGGTCACTTCTGCGTACAGCGTAACCTCGTAGTCGTCTTCCGCATCAACTCGCACAACGTTGGGCGCTGGATCCCCTTCTGACGTCACGATCTCGATGTCAAGCGCCTCTGCGATAAGCACCTGGCTCGCTCCTACCTCCTGCCCTTGAAATACCTGACCACCACGGGTAGTGACGGTCAGCTCCGCACTGCCTACGGCCGCTGGCTGGTACCATCGGGCATCCCCGTCAAGAAATTCGAACGGGGCCGCGCCCGTCTCAGAGTCCAGAATGTTGAAGGACCAGTCGAAATACGCACCCTCTTCTTCGCGATTGGGATCTACGTCCACGGGTCCGTAAAAGAGCTGATCGTAGGTTATATCGCCGACGCCAAGGTCGCCCAGCTTGCCTACCATGTCGTCCACGGCCTTATCGATAATCGAGTCGATCGTATCATCGGCAGCACGTGACCGGCGAAGCTTACGGGTAGCGCGGCCCACCGGTATCGGGGAGGCTACGCTCAGCGTAAGGAGCACATTGGCCTCCCAGTCGGAGCCTGTGGCCAGTGCCTGGGCTGTCCACTGGCCCTCCTCATCCTCATCCTCCTTGTACTCTGACTTTGTGACCTCGAGACTCAGCGGTAACAGCTGCGAGGGCATCATGCTATCGAGCCCATCCGCCATCATGTCGGTAAACTGACGGAGCGTCTCAAACTCGCTTGCGACCAACTGCACTCTGGGGTCCGAAATGGGGCCATCTACCATGACACCCAGTATTTTTTCGCTCAGATCGTTCAGCGAACCCCGAACACCTTCAAGGTCTGCAAAGCTCCCCTGCACCCCCATCCAGCAGTCGAGCTCCGCCGGCGTGCTGATGTTGCGGGGTTCACCGAGGCAGTCGGTAACGCCGGTCTGCTGGGCAACAAGCCCGCCTTGCCCTCCGCTACTCAGCTCATCCGCCATCGCAGCGAACGTGGCGTCGTAGCCTGTATGCGCGGCAAGGGCTTCCCACAGATCGAAAGCCTCGCCCTCAAGTGGCTCGCCGACATCACCCGCCAGACGCGCCCGCAGGTTGTTTTGGTAGTTCGGGCCGTCGATCACCTGCAGACCGCCAGCGATGAGCGCAAGGTACACCTCGTCTTCTGCCAGATCGCCGACGGCCTGCGTCCGGAGTTCGTCCGGGTCCGCGTTAAACCGTCCGGCTGCTTCCACGAACAGCGCCTCCATGTCATCGACCATGGAAGCAAACGTGCCCGGGGCAGGCTCCAACGGCTCGATGGTCACGTCGATGGGCGGGCAGAAGAGCTCCTCATCTTCATCGAAAAGCACCAGGCTGGCATCGCCGCCCTCCATTGGCTCCTCGGGATGGAGGGGCAAAATAAGCACGCCCTCGCCTCCAGAGGTAGGCTCCACGAATACCCTCACCTGATCGTCCTCCTCTGGATGGTCCAGAGAGGCATCGTAAAGCCAGCCCCAGGGTTCCTCGCCAAAGTCTTGGGCGAAGTTCAGAATGGTGATTTCTTCGGTGGGGTAGCCGGAGGCTGTCTCTAACTCGATGAGTTCACATACGGCGAGATCGATGCCCTCTAACGCGTTCACAATCAACTGCAGATGAGGCGGCAGATCATCCGGGAAGCCGGCACCAAACGTCTCGGACACAAGCGCCTGCAGCGCGGCAAGCACCTCCGACTGGCTAAACGAACTTAGCGCCGAGGCCGCGTTCTCTGCTGCTTCCTCAAGGTCATCGGCCGTCGGGAGCGTGCCCAATGCGATGTCGGGCGCGTAGTACGCGGCAGCAAGCGTGGTGGCACTGCTCACGTCGACGGTGGCGCCATCATCGGGAGCCCGCACGATCGCCTCCAGCGCCGGGTCCGTCTCGCCTATGCGAAGGATGAAATCCGTATCATTCGGCAGACTTTCTACGGTAAAGGTACCATTCTCATCGGTTGTGGTACTCGTCAGGGGATCTGTACCAGCAGGATCGTCGGCATACGCGGCCAGCTCGAAGATGTCAACCGATACGCCGGCCAGGGGCGTCTCCACATCAAGCGCGGAGGAGGCAACCAAAGCGTCGGCGTCGGTGTCAGCAGCGGCCTCCAGGCCAGCTGGACCAAAAACGGATCCGCTCAGCTCCAGTTCGTCGGCCGGCGGGGCACCCGGCTCCGGATCCATGTCGCTCACCGGGTCGTCGCTGCAGGCAAGAAACATTGCAACGTTTAGCAGGAGAACTACACTTAACCATCTAACGAGTGTGCCGTTTGTAACCGTTCGAATCATCGAGTCGCAAAGTAATCCATTGTGTGTGAATACAAAAAGCGCATCCTATGGTACACCAAAGACATACGCTCGCCATCGTGATTACGGATTAATCCCGGCCAACCGGACATTTTTTTCGCGGCCGTCAAACCGTCGCGTATCCTTTTGAACCAACTGATCTGTTATGCCCTACATCAGGATCATCGACGAAGCCGAAGCCACTGGCGAACTGAAGGAAGCCTACGACACCATCGCGAAAACGCGCGGGAAGGTGGCGAACATCATGAAAATCCACAGCCTGAATCCGCAGGCGATGCTGCAACATCTGGAGCTGTACAAGACGCTTCTCTTTGGTCGATCGGGGTTGAAGCGCGCCGAGCGCGAACTCATTGCAACGATCGTCTCGTCTATTAATGGCTGTGACTACTGCACCCATCACCACGCCGAGGCACTGCGTGCGTATTGGAAAGACGAAGAGCGAGTCGATTCGATTATCAACATAGAACCGGAAAAGGCGAATCTTTCGGAGCGAGAGCTGGCGATGGTGGACTACGCCCGCAGACTCACGGAGCAACCGACCGAAATGACCGAAAGCCACGCACAGCGCCTGCGCGACGCCGGGCTCTCCGACCGCGACATCCTCGATGTGAACCTCATCACCAGCTATTTCAACTTCGTCAATCGCGTGGCGGAAGGGCTTGGCGTACCGTACTCCGAGGAAGAGATGAAAGGGTACCGCTACTAAGCCTCACCCGCGCACCTTCCTGATGCAAACCACCTCCTTCAACCAGAGAGCAGGCCCCATCGCCACATCCGGAAACTGAGGTCGGGCCATACGATTCGTCTTAGCAGAGAAAAGGCGGCAAGCCGCGTGAGCGGCCCCGGTCGTCACGGAATCACCTCAAATGGATCCGATGCCCTGTCTACCTCGGGGATTAGCTCCGGCGATTCATAATCAGAATAGACTGCGAAGACCAGCCGGTAATATCCGGGACCATCAATAACTCTTTCCGAGACATGCCGGAGATTAAGCGTAGGTGCACGAAGCGTGTCCCCAGGTGCTAATGTTCGAACGCGTGGTATCGGAATGATGGAATACCAGGAGCCCCTGTCTTCCCATTCACCGCCCGTCCATTTTTCCAATCTCACGAGGTAAAGTGAAGGTGCCTGATAGAACAGCTCAATCTCTGACTGATTTACAAATTGGGGCTGGATGATTCCAGATTCCGCATCGTCGGTGAGATCGAAGTGTTGCCTTTCAAGCGGGATGTGCGTATCGAAGGCTCCGTCTTCCCGCGATGCAGCAAACGGATCGTTGGGGCTGACCCCCAAATCGACGCACGCGCCGAGAACCAGCACCAGACACAGCGCAAGCACACATCCTACCGCCTGATTACCTACAACCATAAGCTGTTTCCCCTCCGGTTATCTACGAGCAATTTCTACTCGCCTGTAAACAACTGGGATTCCAGGAAGGCTTCTCTATACCTGATACACGCGACTGAGAACCCACCTTCTATCCACCCTGTGAGAATAACGTGAATCAAAGGTGCCTCTGCGGAAACGAAGTGCCTGAAAGGATACATCTCGCAACGCCGAACAGCCGCTCTGCTCCCCCGGCATTTCAAGCCGCGGACCGCAAGCCCCTGCTGTACCCAACAGCTCAAGCCTACGAGCCACTTCCTTCTGTTTTATCCGCAGCCAGCTTCTCCTCCACCTCCTGATCAAGCAGCACGGGGTTCTCCGTTTGCTCATCCTCCGGCTCTTTCACGAGCAGCCATGTAACCGCAGAGAATGCCACGGTGGCCGAGCAGATCACAAATATAATCCCTTTATGATCGGCAGCCTCCACCACTTCACCGACACCGAAGCTTGCAACAAGCTGCGGCAACACCACCGAGAGATTGAAGAGCCCCATGTACAGGCCCATCTTTTCCTGCGGGATTTTCTGGGAGAAGATGGCAAACGGAAGGCTTATCGTCGACGCCCATCCAATACCGACCACCGCCATCCACAGATAGATTGCCCACGGAGAGACACCGTAGAAAAGCACGCCGGCGTACCCGGCAGCGGTAAAGGCAAGGGCGACGGCATGCACCTTCACCCGACCGAACTTATTCGCAAGCGGCTCTAACACTGTAACCGGCAGGATAGCCGCCACTACACTCAACGAAAAGAAGCTCCAGTTTATCACCGTGCCGACTTCGTCGTCGGTCAACTCCGGCATCCGGAAATC
>SLED01000171.1 GCA_007124945.1 Salinibacteraceae bacterium
CACACCAGGGCACTCTTTTTTCATGTCGAACACCCAGAATCCTTAGGAGAAGCAAGTGCAAGAATCAGACCCCGGCGCTTGCTGCATGTTCAGTGCCATCACCCTAAGCCCGACGGGCTCCCAGTGCGAATGTTTTGATCACCATCGCATCGGAAATGTGTGAAAGAGATCGGTGCTACATAGCCGCTTCCACCCCAGTGATGGTAACCTATCGGCGCAACCTGAATTGCTCTAACGCGTCGCGCCTTGCAGAGTATTGTCTACAAGAGCGGGAGACGACCCGGCGGGTCGTCTCTACGGGATGGTGGCTGAATCTGCCGGTTTACAGCGAACCCGGTCAGCTCCATACGCTCACATTTGAGTATTCCCGCAAAGCGGAGCACGCCACCACCTCCGCTGCAGGCACTCCGCGTCTCATCGCTTCGACCGGCAGCTCCTTACGCGCCGTTATATTCCATTTGAAATCGGATACTGGCCTCTATCCCTTTTGCGTAGCGATCAAGCCCGAAATGCTCGTTCGGGGAGTGGATGGCGTCGGAGTTGAGTCCGAAGCCCATCAGTACACTATCGAGCCCGAGCAGGCGTTTGAAATCGGCCACGATGGGGATGGAGCCTCCCTCGCGCGTGAAGTACGGCTCCTTGCCGAACACGCTTTCGATGGCGTCTGCTGCGGCTTGCATGGCGGGATGAGAGGTGTCGATCAACACCGGGTGCCCTCCGTGTAGATTCTTGAATTGGAGCGTCATGGTGTCGGGAACGTGTGTTTCGAAATGCGCCTTGAGTTTTTCAGCGATCTCAATGGGATCCTGATCGGGTACGAGGCGGCATGATATTTTGGCGCCGGCCTTGGATGGCAGCACCGTCTTGGCTCCCTCTCCCTGATAGCCGCTCCACAGGCCGTTGACGTCGAGCGTAGGCCTTGCAGAGATCGCCTCCTTCACCGAGTAGTCGCCTTCTGTAATCGCCTCTGAAAGGCCTATCTCGCCGAGCCATTCTTCTGGTTTGAATGGCAGGGAGGCGAAGGTTTCGCGCTCCTCCTCGGTCAGCGGGATTACGTTGTCGTAGAAGCCCTTTACCGTAATCCGGTGGTCCTCGTCATGCAGGTCCGCGATCATCCGTGAGAGGGTGTTCGCAGGGTTGTGCACCGCACCTCCGTAGATGCCGGAGTGCAGATCCCGGTTCGGTCCGGTAAGCTCCACTTCCACATAGGCGAGACCGCGGAGCCCGTACGTGATGGAAGGCACATCCTCAGCGAACATGGCCGTGTCGGAGATAAGAACCACATCGGCTTCCAGCTTATCCCGGTGGCTTTCGATGAAGGGCGCCAGGCTCGGCGATCCGCATTCTTCCTCGCCTTCTATCAAAAATTTGAGGTTCACCGGCGGTTGCTCGCCGACGGCGAGAAAAGACTCGATCGCCTTTACGTGCATCATCATCTGCCCCTTGTCGTCGCAGGCGCCGCGGGCGTAGAGCGTATTATTTTTCTGTGTGGGTTCGAACGGCGGCGAGTCCCAGAGCTCCACCGGATCGGGGGGCTGCACGTCATAGTGGCCGTAGATCAGCACCGTCGGGCGGTCGTCGTGGGGCAGGTGCTCGGCATAGACGATGGGGTGGCCTTCCGTCCGCACGACCTCGACATGGTCGACGCCGATACCCTGCATATGATCGGCGAGCCACTCTGCGCCCCGGGCCACATCTGAGGCGTAGGCCGGATCGGTGCTCACCGTAGGGATCCGCAGCAGCGCGATCAGGTCGGAGACGAAGGCGTCGTGGTTGTCCTTTGCGTATTCGAGTACAGCGCTCATAAAATTCTATACTGTTGAGATGATTGACCTGGTGGGGGTCACCGCTTGCGCGATACGAGGATCAAGCGCGGGGAGTCGGGGCGATAAGGACGGCCGTCGTAATGGCCGTAACTCGATTCCACCTCCAGCCCGACGCGGTCATAGAGTCGCTCGAAGTCAACACGCGAAAAAAGGCGCACGGACTCGTGGAAGGTTTGCGTGCGTCCTTCCCGTACCAGCTGAATCTTTTTGTTAATGCGGCCATCTTCAACCCATCGGCGCTGGGAGATCGTGATGCCCCTGACGGTTTTTACATCGTGCGGGACCAGCGTGGCTTTGGCGTAGGCTGCGTTGAGAAAATCCTGCACGAACCAGCCGTTATCGCGGAGGGCATCAGCGATGACGCGCAGTGCCTGTACGTGCTCTTCGTCGTCGTCGAAGTAGCCAAAAGCGGTGAACAGGTTAACGGCACCATCGACGCAGGCGTCGCAGACGTGGTCGCGCATGTCGCCATGCTGAAATGTGATATCCAGCCCCTGCTCTTCAGACAGCTTCCGCGCTTTCCGCAGGGACTCTCGTGACAGATCCACTCCTGTGACCCGGTACCCCCGCTTTGCCAGTACCCTGGCATGCCGGCCGCGTCCGCAGCCCATGTCCAGAATTTCGCTGCCGGGTTCTGGCTGCGCGGCCTCTTCGATCAGGTCTACGCACTGCACGGCCTCCTGCTCATCACGCTGCCGGTACACCAGCTCGTACTCCGACCGGTCGAACCACTTCTCGTACCACGGTTCGGAAGCGGCGTCGGAGTTATCGGTGCCTGGTGGCATGGAGCGTTTAGAAGGTTGATTGGGTGAGAAGGGGAGGGATAAGCATAGGGCGCTGGCAGGAAGAAGGCAATTGCGCCTGGCGATGTTATCGGATCAGGGTTACACTACGGGTTTCATTGAAGCCCGGGCCCGTGATCTGGATGAAGTAGGTGCCGCTGGCCAGTCCGGAACCATCCAGCTGAAACGTGTTCGACGAGCCGGGATCTACCTCGCCATTGATGAGCGTTCGTACACGCTGGCCTGCAGCGTTGAACACCTCGGCACGTACGTGCTCGGCGGTTTCGTCTTCTAAAACAATCGTCAGGCTCGTTTGGTCGGAGAACGGATTCGGGCCCGGGCCTTTGACAAACACGTTGTTTTGTGGAGAGACGAAGACGGTAACTTCGCCCGTTACGCAGGTAGGGAAGCCCTCTTCCGTGCCGGTGGCCTCGCACCCATCGTTTAACTCTTCGTCACCGCGTGCCGCCACCTGAAGGATGCGATAGTGGTACTGGCCGGGTTCTTTATCCTCAAGAAGAAGCGACCGATCTTGCCCGCTCAGCCGATCGATTACGCGAAACTCGTTATCAAAACCAAGGCCGTCGAATTTTTCTTCTACAATGAACTCCCGGGCTATCCCTTCCGCGTTCCAGTTGAGCGTGACACGGCCCCCGTTTTGCTCGCTGGTAAGTACTTCCAGATTCGAAACGAGCAGAGGCGGGCCGTCAAGCAGTTCGAAGCAGTCCGGGCCGAGGGGCCAGCCCATGTCTGCCAGGATACCACAGCCAACGGGCCCGGGGGTGGCGATCCGTTGCGCGGCCGGTAGTTGCGGGCGCATCAGCGCGTTGTCGGTGCCCGTGAAGGTGGTCTGATCTACATGCGAGAAGCTGGACCCCGGCCGAAAATTAGATGGGGCAAACAGCGGTACGCTATCCCCCCGGTTGCCAAACAGTGTGAGCGGCCCATTGAAGAAGACGCCGCCTCGATTGCCGGTCAGCGCGTTAAACAGTAGCGTCGAGGGATTGGCGTAGAAGGTTTCGTCGATGAGTAACCGCTCGTTACCATCCTCGGCGAATGTGTCATACACGAGCGGACGGTTGTCTCCCTGGTTGGACTCGATACCCCACGAGCCCTGGCTTTGCGCTCCGCCTCCCTGCTGTGACATGGACCCGATGATGCCGACGCCATGACCAATCTCATGGAGCACCACGGTGAGCAGGTCGATGGTGCCGCTGGGCGGATCGGAATCCACATCGAAGTGCCAGTCAGTACGGTTGCAGCTGATATTTACGTTGATGTCGAACGAGCCATCCTGTCCATCAAACGCATCCTCACCGCTGAGGGCGTTGGCAAGGGCTACTGGGTACCACGTATCGGCGATAATGCCGCGGGTGGGGTCATCTTCCGGGAACGACGAGATGGTTGTGGGTCCTGCTGATCCCAGCACGTTAGCACCCAGGGGCTCCCAACGGGCCCGGATGCGGATGGGGATATCTGACTTGAGGAGAGTGGACCAGATGGCGGTGGCTTCTTCAAAGGCTTCGATGGCTTCGGCCGGCCAGCTCTCTGGTTCACATCCAGTAGGGCTGGGAGAGTCGTACTGCACCGAGAACTCACTGGTCGCCTCAGCCTGCTGCGCGCGCAACCGGGGCTCCTCAATCAACATACCGTGGGTCAGAACGAGAGGCTCATCGCGTCCCTGCGGCTCCAGCTCGCAGATCTCCTTTGGCGGAGGGGCTTCCTGCAATGTTGCCCGTGTACCGTCGGGAAGGATGATTTCTTGTGCTGTCGCGAGATTCGCATGGGAGGTGATTCCGGCCAGGCCCAGCGCAACGATTACGGCCACTACGGCAGGAAAAAGCGGGCTGGCACGAAGCGCGCGATTCGAGTATCGATGAAGCATGAAAACGACTGCAAGTGGAAAAACTGCTATCGAACGAGGACCGCCGTCTCGGTGACGTTGAATTCCCGCCCGTTTAGATTAAAAAAGTAGACTCCGGAGGACAGCGTGGGATCTTCGAGTGACACCTGTACAGGCTCACCTGGCCGCGCATCCCCATCATAGAGCAGCGCGACCTCCTGTGCAGCAGCATTGTACACGCGAACCGTTACGCGTTGCTCCTCCTGTACGGTGAAGGCGAGGCGGGCTTCTTCCGAGAAGGGGTTGGGCGCCGGCCCCTGTACCAGTACAGGCTGATCGATGGTGGTGGTGAAGTTTACCGAGCGCCGCCGCTCTGGCGCATCTTGCGGTACCACGCGCGCTACGAAAGAGCTTCCCTGCAGATTATCCAGCGTTACCTGAAACGGCCCACCGCTTACCTGATCAACGTTTCGAAAGGATGGCTCTCCCAGGCCGTCGATGGTAGCCAGGTCGATCCGATAGGCGTCGAAATCCTCTACAGAATCCCACGTAAGGATCGCCTGATCGCCATCCACCGTGACCTGCAGGTTGGCAAGTCCGGGCGGAAAGAATGGGGTGCAATCCTCGCCAACAGGCCAGCTCATGTCGGTTAGTATTCCGCAGAAGATAGGGCCGGGTGAGTGTAGTACCTCTTGCGTGCTAAAAAACGGGCGCATCAGTGCGTTGGCCGTATTCGTGTAGGTGGCCTGGTCGAGATGCGAGAAGCTGGAGCCGGCGTTCCATGGATCCGGGGAGAAGAGCGTTGGTGCTTCTCCCTGGCGGGCTTCGTCATTCGTGTCCTCGTTGGTGAGGGCGGCGCTCGGTCCATCAAAAAATACACCGCCCGCTTGCCCGGTCAGCGCCTCGTACAGCGCCTCGGAGGGATTGCCGTACACGTTCGTATCTGTAAGCAAGTTGGTAAGTCCATCGACCCCAAAGGACTCATAGACCAGCGGAAGCGGGTCCTCCCCTTCTCCAGGGGTTAGCCCCCAGGATGCGATCTCTTCCTCCACCTGTCGGTCATCATCGATTGGGACGCTCATGCTACCCAAAAAGCCAATCCCATGACCGATTTCGTGAAGCACCACAGACGCGAAGTCTATGCGTCCGGGCCCTGGATTGGTGTTGGGGTTGAAATGCCAGTCGTTTCGCTCACAGCTCAGGTTGGCGACGATGTCGAAGGATTCGTCGGGTATGGTTTGCAGTACATCGTCACCGCTGAGGGCGCTTGCCTGCGAAACGGGAAGCCATACGCCCACAGGTACATCGTCGCTTTCCCCCGTGAAGCGCACCACCCGGGTGGGGCCGGCGGAGCCCAGCAACTGATCTGCGTCGGGGCGATCACCAAAGTTTGACCATACGGCACGAACGCGAATCGGCACCTCCGACTCAAGGTGGCGCTCCCAGATCGAGGCCGCGTACTCAAAGGATTCCCTGGCTGCCTGCGGCCAAGATTGCCCACCGCAACTGTTGGCGAAAGTGATCTCGAAGGAGGAGGTGGTTATCGATTCGTCTGAAGGCGACTGATCTCCGGGACGTTCGAAATGCGATCGGAGCGTCGCATCGTCCTGACGTAGAAAGAATCCCGTGTCATCATATCGAGGGTGGAGCGTGCAGATGTCTTCAGGCTCGGGGGCAGGTGCCACGTCAATTGACTGGCCGTTCGGTAGCTGGAGGTTCTGAATCTGCCCATGCGCCTGTGGTATCCACAGAAGCGCGAGCAGCACTATGGCGCCAGCGGAGAGAAGCGTTGCGCGGTGGGCGGCGTGCGAGGTGCGGACCGGAGATCTAACTGACATGGCGAACTAAAGAGATGCGAAACAGCGGTGCGAGCAACCACCCCTCGGGATGTGTAGCGTTTGTATGGATAACAAGTATACGTAAACTTTTACTTTTTCCCCACATGTCCAGCGCTATACGCCAGGCGCTCGTAAAACTCGTCAGCCGTTTGTTGCAGCTCGGCGGTATTTTCGAGCTGTTGTCTCCATTCCTGGGGAAAAGCGCTCCAGCCATTGAACGCGCCCAGAAGGGCGCCCACCATGGCACCTACGGTATCGGCATCTCCGCCGACATTTACAGAGGAGAGGAGCGTAGCCTCCACCAGTCGCGGATTACGGACAAACATGGCAACCGAGAAGGGCCAGGACTCGTGCACGATCGAG
>SLED01000022.1 GCA_007124945.1 Salinibacteraceae bacterium
TAGAATTGGATACCACGAACCATCTACCTGAATGCCCCGCTCCTGATACTCGAACGGTAGCGTGTGCTGAAGGTCAGCTTGCGAGAGGTGCTGCGAAATCGCCTTGTAACGCTCCTTCTGGTCCTTCACGTCCGTAAGAAAGCACTTCACCGCCCAGCGCCTCTCGCGCACCGTAACCGGGAATATGGCCGCGAACGCACCTGTGATGGCGCGAGGCAGCCCCAGCACGGTTAGGTCTGGGGTGGCATCCTGCAGCTCCGGATCAGCGAAGGCGAGATCCGGCGCCTGCACGGCCTCCTGGTATGCTCCAGCTGTTGGAAAGCCTCCCATCAATACAGTGGATTATGAGCCAGCTTCTGCAGTAAGTACGAGCAATGTGCAGTCATCATTGCGAATGGCGCCCTGTGCACGAGCGGTGGCGATCAGCGCTTCTCGATTTACCTCCGGCCGGGCAAAACGCTTAGCGCGCCCATCGCTCAAGAGAAACGATGCGACGGCATCTGTTGCGAGCAAGAAGCGATCACCCGCCTCCCAGCTACCGGACATCCATTGCACATCAGCAGGCTTATCGCTTTCCTGGCTGCTCAGTAGCGGCGGCATATTTGTAAAGGCGTCAGCGTCGGTAAACGGCCACGTGGTGATGAGCTCACTGTCGCGAAGTTGAAACAGGCAACAATCTCCGATGGAAAGCGCCTCCCAGAATCCGTCCGCTTCGAAAGTGCATCCGAGTAGGGTCGCGTGCGCTCCTTCGTGGACCTTCGCGGCAGAGTACCAGGGCATATCCTGTTCCTGCGCCTTCACAAACGTTCTCCAGGCGGCCCGGCGCTCATCCATCCATGAAGCGATCTCGTCTGCATCCGGGCCGACGTCAACATATCCCTTCACCAGCATGTTGGCCCACACGCGCGAATACGCCGATTCCGTCGCGCCGTCCGCCACAGCGAAACGACGGGGCCACGTTTCGTCAGCAATCGCAAACGCGTCCTCGTACTCCTCCCTCGAATGACCTTGCTTGGGAAGAAATGTGATGTCAGGAGAGATTTTCAATGTCGGTGCTCCTGTTTCTTCAGTTGCTTAACGAAGTGTACTCGGTCGAGTACCGATCTCCAGAAAGCGGACGAGGGCGGCCGGATCCGCGTTAAAAACGAACCCACGCGTATCAAGCGTGACCCGATAGCCTTCTTGCTCAGCAGCTGCCCTCATAGAGAAGGGTAATGTGCTGGACATCTGGTAGAGCAGCCTGGCGTGCTCATCAGGTGGGACCTCGGCAATGGCATCGGGGAATTCTACCGCAGCTTCCTCCGATTCCGAGAGGTGTATGTTGAAGAGCAATACCTCGCCGTCGTCGGTGGCGTACGACCGCAGTTGCTGGGCGTATCGGAGCGGATCGCCATCGGTAGCTTCGCCATCTGTGACGTTGAGCACGATCGGCGGATAGTTGTGTGGATGGAGGTCAATCCAGTCTCGAACGGACTGTGCCGCCAGATCTAATGCCTGACACATCGGAGTTC
Source organism: Salinibacteraceae bacterium (assembly GCA_007124945.1). GTDB lineage: Bacteria > Bacteroidota > Rhodothermia > Rhodothermales > Salinibacteraceae > Tc-Br11-B2g6-7. The sequence continues at coordinate 1,512 of SLED01000022.1, forward strand.
CGTTCTTCGCCTCCGGATCGAACCAGACTGGGGTTTGGACCCTTCGCTTGGTCGTCCCTCCTGATCCATCTGCGACCTCCTTCACGCGGTGCTCCATGCGCAACGGTCGATCAGCCAGGTGGCTGATGGGAATGAGGGTGTCGGTGACGCCATATTCAGCCGCCGGCCGCACAACGGGTTGTACCCGCTGCCCATAGCCGACTACGCCGACGTGAAAATAGTCCCGCACGCCATCTTCCTTCGCACAGCGCAAAATGAGGTTCTGAAGCAACTTGTTAACCGTGTCCGCCAGAACACGTGCTTTACTTGGCGCGGCATCCCCTTTTTGTTTTGCTCCACCAAAAGGGTCCTGCATGGAAGCTGATTGGTCAAGCAGAAAGAGGATCGCGGTGGGAGACGTGCGACTTATTTCGGCGCTGTAGGCCATGCGGAGAGATATCTTCTGTCCAGTACGTAAATCTGCGACACGCGTTTGTATCGGAATTACGTCGCGGAGATTCCCCACCCGCGCGGCGCAACAGGATGTTTACGGATTGACTGGGACGCTCTGCTCCACGAGTTGATGCAGCAAACCGAAGGCGAACCCTCGTTCCCCACTGCACATCGAGTTGAGGTCGTGCCCGCTCCTTCCCGCACAATGGACGACCTCCCGCCACTTGTCGACTACGCGAACTCTGACCACGAGACGAGTGCCGCCGCTTAGAATCTCTTTCTTCTCCGCAGGAGCACTCTGCTCCGATGACAGTCGCTCTATAGAGCACAACTACGCAGCCGCGCGCATCCTTCCGTGTCATGCATCAAAGGAACGAGCGGCCAATGTGTCTGGTCGCTTCCAGTAATCGCACACCGTAAGGTAGCAACGTCACCTCATCCGCATGAGCAATCGATGAGAGCGCTCCTTGTAAATGACGTCCGTTACGTCACCATACGGCATGGCAATCGCTGTCTGAAATTGCTGACGAGCTTCATCCCTTCTGTCAAGCTCCAAGAGAACGCGACCCAGTTCGTACCGGTGGACCACGCGGTCTTCCAGCTCAATGGCTCTACGGTAATCAGCCTTAGCCTGCTCCATGGAGGCGCCCGGAAGGCCACCGTAGACAATCCGAACGGCGTTTCGGGCAAAGAAGCCGAGCCCCGCGACCTCAAAATGCCAGCGGCCACGTACGTGATAGGCCAGGTCATTGGATTCGTCCAGTTCGATGGCGCGATCGGCGAGTTCTTTTACCTGGCGAGAAAGCTCGACCTGCTGTCTCGTGCCAGAAACCATCCCGGCGCGACCGGCCGCAATCGCTTTTGTGAGAACCGCTTCCGAGCTCTCCGGGTCGAGCTCAACAGCCATCCTTGATTCCTCAAGCGACTGTAGAAACAGCGCTTTGCGTCGCTCCTCCGATTCCGTTCTATCTGCCACGTCGGCCCGCGTGCGGGCCATGCGCCAGAGCACGCCCGCATCATCAGGAAACGACTTGTGCAGCGCCTCCAGCTCTTCCAGCATCAGAGAAAACTCCCCCTGATGCCGTAGCTCCATGAGCTCATCGAATCGCTCCTCCAGCGACTCATCAGGCGTTGCCGCAAGCAGGAATACCGCACAGAAGGAGATCAGTAAGGTCCAGATGCGCACGTGCTGTGGAGTCCGTTCTTAGCCTTGACTACAAGTTGCACAGGGCCTGTACGATACCGTTCCACGCGAAAACAACGGGGCCGCTTCAGCGGATACTCATAAGCAGCTCATGTGCCTGCTCTTTATATCGGAAATCCATCGGATCATTCTCACGCATCTGGATGGCCGCGCGCAGATGCTCTCGGGCTTCTTCTTTTTGATCAAGCTCGATGAGCGTCCGACCCAGCTCCATGCGATGTACAATACGATCTTTCAGATCAATCGCCTGGCGCAGGTCGGCGGCGCCCTGCTCAAATGAGGCGTCCGGCAATCCGCCATAAATGGCGCGAACGATCGTACGAGCCGCCCAGCCCAGGCTGGCTACTTCATGGTTCCATCGGCCACGCACATGGTAGGCCAGATCGTTCTCCGCGTCATACTCGATCGCCTTATCCGCATGCTCCTTCACCGTGCGGCTGAGGCGTACACGATCGCGCGTGCCCGATACAAGCCCGGCGCGTCCCGCTGCAATCGCGAGACTGAGGTGAGCCCAGGAGTGCTCCGGATCCGCATCTATCGCTGCCTCGGCAACCGGTACGGCATCCAGATATAGCGCTTTTTGTTCATCGGAGCCCTCTTCCAGCAACATGGCCCGATCTACCATGATTCGCGACAGGCGCCATAGAACTTCCACATTCTCGGGATGCTCCTCGCGCATGGATTTTAAAAACTCAAGCCCTTCCTCAAACTCACCGGCCTGACGCAATTCGTCAGCACGCTCTAATTGGTCATCAAGATCGTCCACAGCGAAGGCCTGGCCGACAAGTAAAAAGGACAATAATCCAGCAAAGAAAATAGTGCTCGCGCGCATCATGGCAGTAGTGAGTACGTGGGTGGCCAGCAAGGTGCTACAAGTACGTCCAACAAGTACGTCCAGTAAGATAGCATTTTCACAATGCAAATCTTAAACCAGTTCCTTCGCAATCAGCTGCTACCCCTACTTTTGTTTTTGTTATCTGGATCTTGGTCTTGCAGGATTTGCCGGACGTTCTGCAGCGAGCGATCGTCCCAGCTTCCATCCTCGTATTGAATCCAGACCCGGTCCTTGAAAATATCGAGCTTCTGCACACTTCCCATTCCTGCCTCGGTCTCAATCGGGGTATCTACATCCGGGAATCGTTGTAAGACTTCCATGTACTGCTCGAGCTCGTAGTTAAGGCAACACTTTAACCTGCCGCATTGGCCGCTGAGACGTGCGGGGTTTAGTGGCAGGTTCTGCAGTTTCGCTGCCTGCGTAGAAACCGGCTGAAACTCCTGCAGCCAGGTAGAACAGCAAAGCTCCCTACCACACGAGCCAATCCCTCCGATGCGGGCGGCCTCGTCTCTGGCCCCGATCTGCCGGAGCTCAACCCGTGTCTTGAAGATCCCTGCCAGCTTCCGCACCAGTTGCCTGAAATCGACTCGGTGATCGGCGGTAAAATAAAAGGTGACCTTCTTCCGATCAAACTGCCACTCAGAGTCCACGAGTTTCATCGGTAGGCCCAGCGTGTCGATGGCCCGCCGGCAGATGTGAAAGCTGTTCGCCTCCTCTTCCTTGAGGTCCTCCCACTGCTCAATATCGGCAAGTGTAGCTTTCCGGATGATATTAGGGAGCAGTTCGTTAGCACCCACATCCTCGGCTTTCATGCGCAGGCGCACCATTTCTCCCTTCATGTGGACCGTGCCAAAATCGTGACCACGGTCAGCCTCCACAATCACGAAGTCGCCGGTTTGCAGATCCAGCGACAACGCGTTACGAAAGAAGGCGGTGCGACCACCTTTGAAGGCTACCTCCAGATTCTCAAACGCCACCTGGGGGTGATCCTGCCCCACCGTATTGAGCCAATCGAGCGTTCGCGGTAGTGGACAACCCCCTCCGCTTCCACAGCTTCCGCCGGCGCAGCCACCGCTTCCGCAGCCGCCACCGGTACCACATGATGTGCAACCCATAACATTTTGTAATGACCGGATCTATATGGAAAGGCTGCTGCCTGGGCAGCAGCTCCTCTTTGCTGCACCTTCACACCGGAAAACCTGCCGAAAGGTCCAAGAGATTCTGCTATGCCTCAACCATCGCAGACGGATCGGCCAGCGGCACATACAAGCGCCCCTCGTGATGACCACGCATCGCTTTACGCAGGGACGTCGCCAGGCTCATCAGTACGAGACCAAGATGTACGTTCCGTTCGGTAAGCATAATCGCATCCTCTACGAGCTCGGTCATCGCCTCGAGATCGGCGTCCGGTACGTTCGAGCAGAAGCGAGCAATAGCCTCAGCCTGATCCACGTTCACAAGTGGCGCATCTGCACCCAGCGTTTTGTACAGAACCAGATCGCGAATCCAGCTCAACATCAGCTGAAGTAAACCTTTAACCCGCTCTCTGCCCAGTCTCTGAATCTCCTGCACCAGATCGGCCACCTTGTCCGTTTTCCGGATAAAGGAGTACCTCATGAAATCCACTACCATCTCACGATGGATCATGAGGTCCTCGTTTTCGAGCAGGTCGAGTGCCCGCGTGTACGATCCATCGGCCATGCGCGCATAGGTTTGAGCCTTCCGCGCATCTATCTCTTCACGATTCTCAAGCGCCTCGGCAAGCCCGTCGGCCGAGAGCGGATCAAACCGAAGACGCTGACAGCGCGAAAGAATTGTGGGTAGCAGCTGATCAACGCGTGGTGCGGTTAGTACAAACACCGTTTGCTCGCCTGGCTCTTCCAGCAGTTTGAGAAATGCGTTCGCGCTCCGGGCGTTCATCAGGTGTGCATCCATAATCAGCACGAACTTGTACCTCCCCTCCACCGGTTTATAACTCATTGAGCGACGCAGCTCCTCGTTGATGCGCTGAAGGTGATACATGACCTGTTTGTTGGAAGTCTTGGACGGGTCATCCAGTGAAGGGCGTCGTACAAAATCGACCGCTGCGTACGGATTGGCGGCCAGCCGCTTAATTCGCTCTGCTACGTCTGATGCGTCCGTGTCTTTAGGATACGGCATGAGCAGATGGACATCAGGGTGGATCAGAGCCCCCACCTTCCGACATGATTCGCAGCGCTCGCAGGGCTCGCTCGATCCCTCCGCGCATTGCAGGGCCTGAGCGAACGCAAGTGCTGCGGCCCGCTTTCCGGTCCCGTCAGGCCCATAGAACAGGTAGGCGTGGGCCACCCGCTGACTGTCGATTGCACGCTTTAGTGCATCAACGACTCGGGGTTGGTCTACGACGGTTTTCCAGGCCATTCCTGCGACAGGGATTCATGATAAGAATGGAGCAGACAATGTACCGGCGCACTGGCAGGTGTGCAAATCGTGCGCACAATTATCCGCCCAGCCGCCTGCTCAACTACTTCTTCATTGCGCTGCGGAAACAAATGTGGCCCTGCGAACGATTGAAGGGATCCTTTTTGATGGATACCGTATCATCAAGAGACTGGCGCGGTAGCTCAGTTGGTAAGAGCGTCGGATTCATAACCCGGAGGCCGA